>CAWUOE010000374.1:0-4009 GCA_963923355.1 uncultured Gemmataceae bacterium
CCCCCACCCCGTCGGCCACCACCAAGTCTTCCCCGCTGGGAACCAAATCTCCGGCTGCCTGGTACCTCTCAACCGACTTCAGGTCGCATGGACCCACCACCAGCCAGCGCACCCCTGTCAGTTCCGGCACCACCTTGCTCAAGGTCACCGTTCCCATCACTGATCCGATCCGCATGTGCAGGCCTCCTTGTTCGTGCCTCAGCCAGCCATCAGGCCGATGATGTGACGCGCCTCGAACAGTGTCCGACCTGGCATCTCCACCGCCAGCACCCGAGGACGGACGTTTGCCAACGCACGGCTAGCCTGGGCCACAGACTGGACCGAGGCAGCCGGGATGGCCCACCGCAGCATCGCCACACTGGCCACCAGTTCGGGGTTGGGACCGAAATGGACCAGGCGCCGACCAACATCAGCCGACAACCAGTCCGCCCAAACCGACAACCCTTGCTCCCAAGCCCTGGTTTCCACCACTGGAGGGCACTTTCCTGACCGCGCGGCCTCGACGGTGGCCCGCCCGACCAGTTCGTAGGCCACCTCTGCCGCCACCAGAAGGTTCCCGGTCCGCAGGGTGGTTGGCACCGAGACCTGTGTGGCGGACGGGAGCTCATTGCCGACTGTTTCCTGCCCTTCGCGCACCAGGGGAATGCCAGCGCTGGCCAGCATCTCCAGCACCAGTGGCGAGACCAGAGCACCCGGCGGAACCACCACCTGGGCGATACCGGTCAACCGCCGGGGCAGGTGGCCCGCAGCCAGCAACCTTCCACGGTGATGGAATCGCCCCGCGTTCACTCGTCGAGAACCCCGATTGTCAGCCAGCGCACCGGAGAGTCCTTGGCCCCCACCAGTTCACGGGCGCCCTTGCCATCGCTTGAGATCAGGACCCGCATGCCGGGACCAGCCCCCAGGTTGTCCACGGTCAGCACCGGTTCCCCGTCAGGCTGACCCTTGCCGTCCAGTGCCTGAACGAGCAGCAGTTTCACGCCGTGAAAGCTCTTGTGCTTCACGGTGGAGATCGCCCGACCCACCACCTTGCCTATCTGCATGGTCGGTATCCTCCCCGGCCGATCGTTTTCCTAAACCACCCGCATCGAGCCCACCGTGCTCGACCGCCGTTTGCGGCAGAAGGTGAGCGGTGTGGTGACGCCCTCCCCGGTGGGGGTGGCGATGCTGAAGCTGGCGTATCCCTCGCCGCCGGCACCCAGGCCGGCAACACTCGGACCGTTCTGCACGAACAGCGTGGTGTTCATGCGGCGGCCCATGCGGGTGATTGTTTCCAGGTTGCGGGAATGGATGACGGCCGTGTGGCCGTATCCGTGCTCGTGCTCGAGGGCCATGTCGATGGCGTGGTTGACGCACCGGGCGCGCACGAACGGCACGAAGGGCATCATCTGCTCGTGGGATACGAACGGGTTGGATTCATCCGTTTCGGCGTAAAGCAAAACGGTGTTTGCCGGGACATCCAATCCTGCGTGACGGGCCAGCACGGCGGCATCCTGGCCGATGAGGTCCTTGTTGACCATCAGCTTGCCATTCTCGCCAGATTTGAAAGCGACTGCGGTGAGGCGTTCCACCTGGGATTTGTCCAGTCGGACGGCCCCGTGCTTCGCCATCCAGTCCATGAGTTCGTCGAAGATGTCCTGGGTGGCGAACACCTCCTTCTCACCGATGCACAGCAGGTTGTTGTCGTAGGAGGCACCAGCGATGATCGAGGCCGCAGCATTGGACAGGTCGGCGGTGGAGTCCACCACCACGGGCGGGTTGCCGGGACCAGCGACGACGGCCCGCTTGGGGCTGCGCAGGGCGGCCCTGGCCAGGGCTGGTCCACCGGTGACACACACCAGCTTCACATCCCGGTGATCAAAGATCGCCTGGGCGCTCTCGATGGTGGGGTTCTCGATGATCGTCACCAGATCGGGGATGCCGATGGCCTCCTGGAAGGCACGGTTCAGGAGCCGCACACCCTTTGCGGCAATGCGCGCGCCCGAGGGGTGGGCATTGAAGACCACCGTGTTGCCACCCGCCAGCATGTTGATGGCGTTGCACGCCAGAGTGGGGAAGGAGTGTGTGACGGGTGTGATGGCGCCGATCACGCCAAAAGCTGAGTACTCCTCGAGGGCGATTCCGAACTGGCCGCTGAAGGCGTCGGTCTTGAGCCATTCCACACCGGGGATGCGGTCGGCAACCAACCGCAGCTTGTCGATCTTGTGTTCCAGCCGGCCGATCTTTGTTTCCTCAAATTCCTCACGGCCGAGGGTTTCGGCCTGCTCCCGACAAATTTTGCGGATGCAATCGATGACCTTCTTTCGCTCGGGCAGGCCCACCTTGGAAAAAGCAGCCAGCGCGCGGGAAGCAGCGGCCACAGCTTCCTCCGCGGTGGCGTAAACCCCATCGCCTGTTCCAGCGGATTTGGAGGTGGCAGATGCCGGAGACACCAGGGCGGCCTGCACGGCGACCTGGATCGAACCGTTGCCTGCCGGCAATTTGCCCGACTGGATTTGACGGAGGACCTGTTCCACCACGCCGCGGACAACCTGGTCGGATGGAATGGACTTGAGGGCGGACATTAGTGCTTTTCCTTCATTTGCTGTGAAGCTGCCAAACTATGGACCATGGAACGGGTAAAGGCATCCTTGTCTACGCCTTTTCCCCGGGCCTCCCAATTTTTCAATGTTGGTCTGTGCCGGTTATGCCGGCTCCTTGCTGGCGTCGAAGACGGTCTTGTCCGCCACCTGCACCGTGTCCACGATGCCGATGATGGCCGTGTCGATGGGCAGTTTCTCAGTGGCAGGCATCAGGCGGGCACTCGAGCCCTGGACGATCAGCACCATCTGGTGCATGCCGGCACCAAGGGCGTCGACCGCCACGAAGCTACGGCCGGTACCGGTGAGTTTGGTCCGGTCCTGGGGATCCACCCGCAGAGGTTCCACCACCAGCAGCTTGTGCCCAGTCATTGACTGGGCCTTCTGGGTGGCGACCACGCTGCCCGTCACACGCGCAAGGAACATCGGACCAACCCTCGCCTAGCCTGCCTGTTGCCAGCCGTCCGTTTCAGCCGGACTGTTTTTTCAGCAGCACTTCCAGCTTTTCCAGGATTTCCCGGTTGGCCGGAAAGCGGTGCTCGTCATCCTTGGAGAAGATCAGGTTGTCGTCGGCTTCCACATCGAAGATGCCGCCCGAGCCGGTCTTCATCTCCACTTCCACCTGGGGGTAGGTGTTCCGCACGGCGCCCGCCAAACTGGCGGCGAAGTTGCGGTAGCCTCAGGAAGTGCAATAGGTGATGCGCAATTTCATCTCTTCTCCCTCCTTGTCAAACAAACGATGACCGAAATCCCTGACCCCTGATTCAGCGTGCCAGCAAGTCACGTGACTGGCGCGCCACAACGATTTCCTCGTTGGTGGGCAGAATCCAAACTTGAGCCCGGCTGCCCGCCTTGTGCAGGGCCTTTTCGCCCTTTGCGGTGGCGTTCACAGCGGGGTCCAGCTCGATGCCCATCCATCCCAGACCGGCGATCACCCTCTCCCGCAGCAGGGACGAATTCTCGCCGATGCCGCCGGTGAAGAAGATGCCATCCACACCACCCAGCAGGGCGATGTAACCACCCACATACATCTGGATGGAGTTGAAGAACACATCCAGCGCGATTTGGGCTTTACTTTCACCCTCCTTGGCAGCCTTCTCGATGTCACGCATGTCGCGCAAACCGCAAAGTCCTTCCAGTCCGGACCGGTTGGCAAGTTGATCGAGGAGTTGTTCCAGGGTTTTGCCGGTCTGTCGCAGCAAGGCCGGCAGGGCAAAGACATCGAAATCGCCCACACGGTTGTTGTGGGGCAGACCGCTTTGCGGACTCATGCCCAGGGTGCATGCAATCGACCTTCCAGCATCGATGGCGCAGAGCGAGTTTGAACCGCCCAGGTGGCAGGAAATGATTTTTGCCTTGGGGTTTTCCAGCAGTTGGGCGGCGCGTCCCGCGATGTAGCGGTGACTGGCGCCATGGAAGCCCCACTTTCG
>CAWUOE010000375.1:0-4003 GCA_963923355.1 uncultured Gemmataceae bacterium
GGGCGGATGGGCCAACGGTGGGAGAAGCCGACCTTGGTGCTGTTTTCCGACCGGGTGGACAGCGGCGGATGCGGGTTGGCCCCTTCCGCGGTGGGGCCCTTCTACTGCCCGCCCAGCAAAAAGGTGTTTCTGGACCCCACCTTTTTTGACGAGCTGAGGGACAAATTGAAAGGATCCTCAGCCGACTTTTCCAAGGCCTATGTGATTGCCCATGAGGTAGGCCACCATGCCCAAAATCTCCTGGGCTACAACAGCCTGTTGGAGCAGTACCGCAAGAGGGAGGGAGAGAACGCTGGCATTCGCCTGGAATTGCAGGCAGATTACCTGGCCGGAGCCTGCTGGCACCATGTGGAGAAAAAGCGGGGAATCCTGGAGAAGGGCGATGTCGAGGAGGCGATCCGGACCGCCCAGGCAATCGGCGATGACCGATTGCAAAAGAATTCCCGCGGGTGGGTGAACCCGGAAAGCTTCAACCACGGGACGGCCTCCCAGCGCTTGAAGTATTTCATGGAAGGGTTTCAATCCGGAAACGCAACCAAACGGGTGCTTGATCAGTTCTTCGACCCCTCGGTCAAGCCATTGGAACTGTGAACCTTTTGACAGTCTTGAGCAAGGCGGCGCCCCAAGGTGCCGCCTTGCGCCATTTGCCGGGAAAATTTGATTGCAAATGCTTGGCGGGCCTCACTTTCCATCCAGTTGCTTGTAACGGTAATCCTGATAAGAATAGAGCGGAGTCCACCTGATTCCGGGCAAGGAAACCCCTACAATCTAGTGGAAAGCCGTTTTGTTGACGCATCCGCCATCCAGGCGGGGAAGGTCGTGATATTCATGGAAGGATCCGCACCGATCGGTCAGGCTGAATCTGGTTTTCGCCGTCACAAAACCCGCGTGGTGGAGGTGGGTGGAGTGGGCATCGGCGGGGAAAATCCCGTTCGTGTCCAATCGATGACCACGCCCGACACCTACCAGGTGGCAGAAGTGGTGGAGCAGATCCACCGGTTGGAGGAGGCCGGTTGTGAACTGGTCCGGGTGACGGTGCCAAAGGCGGAAGACGCCGCCGCGTTGAGTGAGATCAAAAAACAGATCCGTATCCCGTTGATTTGCGACATACATTTCGACCACAAGATGGCCCTCCAAGCCATGGATCATCCTGTGGATAAGATTCGCATCAATCCTGGCAACATTGGCGGCATGGACAAGTTTCGGCAGGTGGTGCGCAAGGCCAGGGACCGTGGCTTGCCGATGCGCATAGGCGTGAATGCCGGCAGCCTGGAAAAGGACCTGGTTGAAAAATACGGTTACCCATGCCCACCCGCGATGGTGGAAAGCGCCCTGCGATATATCGAAATCGCCGAATCAGAGGGTTACCATGCGATGATCGTTTCGCTCAAGTCGAGCGATACCCTCACCGCCATCGAGTCTTATCGACTGTACGCCAAGCAGGCTGATTATCCGACGCACATTGGCATCACCGAGGCTGGCAAGCCTCCGTATGCCATTGTGAAGTCAGCCTGTGGGCTTGCACCCCTGCTGGTGGACGGGATTGGGGACACCATGAGGATCAGCCTGTTGGGTGATCCGGTGCCCGAGATAGCGGCTGCCTATGACATTTTGCAAGCGACCCGCCGACGGGTTCGCCGGCCGGAATTGATAGCCTGCCCCACCTGTGGTCGGCTGGAAATCGATCTGGAGGGGATCATCGCGCAGGTGGAGAAACGCCTGGCGGGAAAACGCACCCCGGTGAAAATCTCGATTTTGGGTTGTGTGGTGAATGGACCGGGCGAAGCACGGGAAGCCGATTTGGGCATAGCTGCCGGCAAGGGCAAAGGGGTCATCTTCAAGCGCGGGGAGATTGTCCGCCATGTGAAGGAAGAGGAGATGGTGGAGGCCCTCATGGAAGAGGTTGCCAAGTGGGAAGAGGAGGAGGCCCAAAAGGGCAATCTGGGCGCTGAAAAGCGCGTCGAATCGGGTGGCAATCATCGGGTTCGTCTTCCCATGTCACGCTGACCCGATTCCCGGTTCCCGGGGCCAGTCACCCCGACGGGCGGCCACTAGCTAGGAGATCCGGGGATGGTCCAATTCACTTGCGCATCCTGCGCGAAAACCTTCAAGGCTCCCGAAAACCTGGCAGGCAAACGGGTAGCCTGTCCCTCCTGCAAAACCATCGGGCTGGTTCCCACGAGTCCCGCCGACCCACTGCAAGCTGCCGTCCAGCGGGCGGCCCAATCCGGACCGAAACCCGCGAGTACTCCCAAGGTTGAATCCGCTGATCAGGCGATTGAAGACCTCCTAGCTGATGAGAGGAAGCAGCGCGAGGCTGCCCGCCAGACCCTTATCAAATTTGATTGTGATTTCTGCTCCGAACCCATCGAAGTAACCGCTGACCTGGCAGGAAAAAGGCAGCCTTGCCCCTCCTGTTCAAGAATTGTCCAGGTACCGGTTCCCAAGGTGGCCGATCCGGCCGATTGGCGAGCCAAAAACAAGATGGCTTCCGCCATCAAGATGGAGATTGAAAAGGGGCCCGAGGGGGCTTGGGACGGTAGCGGGTCAAAAGGTGTGAGCCGCGAGGCGCTGGAGGAAGCGAAAGCCCTTCCGGTTCGTCCCGTCAAGAAAGTTCCTTTGGCTACCCGCCTGAAGACATGGGGCCTGGTTGGATTGATCCTGTTGGTGGGCGGCCTGATTGCCATGCAATTCATGGGTCGGCGGGCGGCCAAACTGGAAGTTCAGGCGGTGGAAAGTTTGTTGGCCGAGGCTGGCAAGGATGGCGAATTTTCCAAAAACAAGGTGTTGCTTGCCGCCTTGGAAATCAGCGGTGCCGATGCCTTGTTGGGGGCCACCACCACCCCCCAACCAGACAGGGCATTGAAGCACTATTCCGCCGCGCTGAGGGCAGCACAGGAGGCGTCTCCATCGGCGGCCAAGGATTTGGTGCTGGGTCAACTAGCCACTTCCATCGCCCAACGCGTTGGGAACAAGCAAAAAGGTGGCGCCGACCCGCAAAAAATTGCATCTGATGATGGCCACAGGTTGATTCGGGAATCGGTCAGCCGGATTGGTGACCCTGAATTCCAATTGGATGCCTGGCAGCAGGTCTGCAAGGCACTGGTGAAGGATGGTCAATCCCAACGCGCGGCAACCTTGGCCAAGCAGATTTTCAGCGGTTTGTCACCCAGCCAGGAAGGACGAAACCGCGAGCGGATGAACATGCCGCTGGAGGGGCTTGGCATTGCCGGGCTGGCCATGATCCGTGAAGGGAAACCGAAATCCGACCAGGAAGCCCTGGCCCTATCCAAGCAATTGGCTCAAGAGTTGACCAAAAAAATCGACCAAAAAAGCGTGGTTCCCGAGACGGGCGTGGCATTGGCCGTGGCATCCGGTGAGCCAGATGCCGCCAAATGGTTTGAGGCCAAGCATGATGCTGAATTGTGGGGTTTGGCCTGGGGCAAAGCCATGCTTGGCAACCTGAACGATGCCAACGCCATTGCGGCAAGGTCGGATGGGGATCAGGTCGATAAATTCCGGGCCCGGGTGGCGGTGACCTTGGGACAGGATCCGCCTGAAAAGAATCCCAAGGAGATCGTTGAAATGGCGGTTCAGGCAGCCGCATCCCGCCCGCCTTTGGCAGGTAGTCTATTGCGGTTGGCCCGACTGGGAGAGGATGCGGGTTGGCCTGCAGCCGGTGTGGCAAATCTGGCCCAGCCTTTGGCCGCTGCCGCGGCAGGCACTCCCGAGGCTGAAATTCGGGGCGAGATCCTGCTGATAAGCCGACGACTGGCGCTGAAACAGGGTGGAGAGTTGCCGGCCATGCTGGCTGAGGACCGCGCTTGGACTGCCCGTTCAGCGGCCCGACGTGATGCCGAGCCGGATTCACGAACCAAGGGAGGTAAGTCCCCCGCGCCTACCGGGTATTTCTCGCGGTTGGGAAATTTACTTTCGCCGGACCAGCCGTAGCGCGCCAAAGTTTCAAAAGTGAATTTGAACTCGCTCAGCAGGATCAACCATG
>CAWUOE010000376.1:0-3996 GCA_963923355.1 uncultured Gemmataceae bacterium
GGGAAAAAGGCTTGCCGGTCCGGGTGGTGGACACAACGGATGAGCTGGGCCAGCTATACACCTTTTTGGCGCCCCACCACCTGAACATGGCGTGGAGGGCCAAGGGCCATTCAGGCAATCTGGTGATCGAGAATCACCGCGTGGAATCCACCCTTGGGGTTAAAACCAACCGGGTGGTGTTGGTGAAAGAGCGCAAACACCCGTTCTGGCCGGAGCAATGGTCGGCCAAGCTGGATCCGTGAAGCCACAGGGGGCAAGGGACTGGGGATTTCGTTGAAAGGCTAATCGTATTCCAGCACCCGGCCTTCGTCCGGGGTCTTGAGCGCCTCGCGGAGGCGCATGCCGAGTGCGGTGCAGCGTTGGCGGTCGTCGGTGCGGCCGACGGCGAGGTGGAGGGCGCGGCGGCTGCCGACGAGGCAGACGAGTTTCTTGCCGCGGGTGACGCCGGTGTAGAGCAGGTTGCGTTCGAGCATGAGGAAATGCTGGGTGTGCAGGGGGATGACGACGGCGGGATATTCGGAACCCTGGGACTTGTGGATGCTGGTGGCATAGGCGAGCTGGAGCTCATCGACCTCGCCGAAATCATAGTCAACCAACTTGCCATCGAACCGGGCGCGCAGGACGCGTTCGGCCGGATCGATCTCCTCGATGCGGCCGAGGTCGCCGTTGTAGACATGTTTCTTGTAGTCGTTGGCGGTTTGGAGGACACGGTCGCCGACGCGGAAGGATTGGCCGAAACGCTCGAGCCGGGGCTGGCCTGAATCGGGATTCAGCGCGGTTTGCAGGCAGTTGTTCAGATTGGTGACGCCCAGCTCGGTGCGGTTCATCGGCGACAGCACCTGGATGTCGGTGAGCGGGTTGAGGCCGAACCGCTTGGGGATGCGTTCCGCCACCAGGGAGACGATGCGCTCGACGATGGCCGGCGGCTCATCCGTTTGCACGAAGAAGAAGTCGGGCGCGGGGGGATCGAGCGTGGGCATGTGGCCCTGCAGGATGTCGTGCGCGGCGCGGACGATGCCGCTCTCGGCGGCCTGGCGGAAGACGCGGGTGAGACGGACCACCGGCAGCACGCGGCTGTTGATGAGATCGGCCAGGACCCGGCCGGGGCCGACGGAAGGGAGCTGATCAACATCGCCCACCAGCACCAGCGAGGCATGCGGGGGCAGGGCGCGGATAAAGTTCCAGGCCAGTTGCAGGTCGAGCATGCTGGCTTCGTCGGCCAGAAAGAGGTCACCCTCCAGCGGGTTGGAGGGATCACGCCGGAAGCCGCCTTGATGGGGATCAAACTCCAGCAAGCGATGTAGGGTGCGTGCCTCGCGGCCCGTTGTCTCTTGCAGGCGCTTGGCGGCGCGGCCGGTGGGGGCGCAGAGTTCGACTTTTTTGCCAGCGCGCGAGAACAGTTCGACGATGCCGCGGACCAGCGTGGTCTTGCCCACGCCGGGACCGCCGGTGATGACCAGGGCCTTGCCCCGGGTGCTTTGGGAGAGGGCCTCGCGCTGTTCGGGAGCGAGCTCGATGCCCATTTGCTTCTCGATGCCGGCGATGGTTTCGGCACTGGCGGGGGCGATGGCGGGGACACCCTGCAGGAACTCGGCCAGTTTTTGGGCGAGGTTGCATTCGGCCAGGTAGAGCGACTTCAGGTAGAGCCAGGGCGGCGTGAATTTGGTCTCGCGCACGACGCTGCCGGTGAGGCGTTCGGCCTCCAGGGCCTCACGCGCCCGCAGCGCGGGGATGGAGGTGAGTTCGACGACGCGGTCGAGCACCGCCTCCTCGGGCTGGCCGACATGTCCATCCAGTCCGAATTCCCGCAGGGCGTGCAGCAGCGCGGCGCGGGCGCGTTCGGGCGCATCAGGGGCCATGCCCAGGCGCTTGGCCAACTCGTCCGCCGTGCTGAAGCCCACGCCCCAGATGTCGGCGGCCAGTCGGTAGGGATTGGCACGGATGAGCTGGATGGCCTGATCGCCGTAGGTGCGGTGGATGCGGAGGGCGCGGGCGCCCCCCATGCCGTGGGCCTGCAGGAAGATCATCAGGTCGCGGACGCCCTTCTGTTCGACCCAGCTTTGGCGGATGAGGGCGAGGCGCTTGTCGCCGATGCCCTTCACCTCCCGCAGGAAGGAGGGGGAACGGTCGATGACCTCGAGGGTGCGCTCGCCGAAAGCGGCGACGATGCGCTTGGCATATTCGGGACCGATGCCTTTGACCATGCCGCTGGCCAGGAAACGTTCGATCCCCTCGCGGCTGTGGGGTGGCAGACAGCGGAGGGACTTGGCCTTGAACTGGAGGCCCCGGTGGTCGGAGACCCAGTTGCCATCGGCCTGTATAACCTCGCCTGCGTTGACAGTGGCGGAGGTGCCGACGACGGTAGCAAGTTCAGGCCGGCCCTGGACCGCGACCTTGAGGACGCAAAAGCCGTTGTCGGGGTTGTGGAAAGTCACCCGCTCGATGCTGCCGGTCAGCGATTCTTCGGACATCTGCGCGGATTTCCAGACGCGGGGGCGCGACAACCGTGCGTCGCTTCACCTGGGTTTCAGTGTACCGCATGGGGAAGCTGCCTCCCATTGGGACAGCGGAGTGGGGGTGATGGTTTGGAAAAGCAAACGGCACGATGCCTTCCTGCACCAAGAAGGAACATGGAAACCACACCCAGCCGCCACGTGCCTTTTTCAAAAGGTTGGTCGGTGGGCCTGATTGATTATTCAAAACGAATGGAAAGGACCTTGAAGCTGAGGGGGCGGCCATCGACGCTGATGCCGGCCTGGGCGGGGGATTTGGCGCCGGTGGGGTTGCGCAGGTTGACGATGCGGCGGCCGGCCTGGAGGGGGACCTCGATCCGGAGGGGTCTGTCGTTGGTGGTATCGGTGGCTGGCATGACCACACGGAGGGGGCCATCGGGAGTTTCGAGGTCGAGGTGCGGGGGCTTGGGCAGATGCTCAAACTGATCGCCCAGTTCGATGACCAGCTTGCCATCCTTGGGAGCCTCAACCCAGACCTTCATCCCATCACCCATCCAGGCGAAGCGGCGGGTGCCGGGGGGATCCTCGCCCCAAGGGGCGACTACTTTCTTTGGGCTGAGTTGGCGCTCCTGCATGTGGAGTCCAGCCACACGGGCGATGGCCGGGTTTTGAATGACACGGAATTTGGGTGTGGCGAAGAGTTCACGGCCGCCCTTTTCGATCATGGAATGTCGGTAAACGACATGGACAGCAGGCGGCCATTCCAGTTCGGACACCAAGCGAGCCATGGTATCGTTGTAACCACCTCTCGAACCGGAATCGTCCCAGACAAAACCACGGTTACCCATAAATCTAGGTACCCATACCGTTTGGAAGAACGAGGCGACAAAGGAGGGCATGGTCTGATCCTCCATGACCCACGGCTCGGGCAGCGGGCCATCCAGCTTGTTGGGTGGCTCCTTGGAAAAGGCGGCGAGCTGGAGGTGATCGGCACTGAGGCATTTCTCGGCACTGATGGCCAGCAGGCTGCCGGCGTGGCTGACCAGCGAGTAGAGGAACCAGCCGGACAGGGTGACCAAAGGCAGCCAGCCCAGCAACTTCCAGCGGTCCTTGGGATTCCGGTAAGGGGTGGGGACCATGTAGAGCGCGCCGATGATGGCAACGACCGCCAGGATGGTGGCATGGTATTGGGAGATCTTCTGCCAGCCGTAGCCGTAGCCGCTCTGCTTCACCAGGATGGCGGCGACATCAAAGGCGACGGCCCAGCCCCAGGCCAGGGCCCGGTCGCGCGCGACATAGAGTCCGACAAACCAGCAGAGACTGATCACCAGGGTGAGCAGGAGCATGGGGACCCAGCCGGGTTTTTCAGCCAGGCGGGTGGCGAGCGTGGTGAAACCGGGCAGGTAGGCGGAGCGATTCAAGCCCTCGAACACATTGGGAGGCAGGATGCTCTTGTTGGCCGGGTCGGCCGCCATGCGGCTTTCGGCCATGGCCACCTTCACGGTGTGCGCCGTGCGGATGGTGGTGGGCGGGAACAGGGCCA
>CAWUOE010000377.1:0-3986 GCA_963923355.1 uncultured Gemmataceae bacterium
CGAGAAATAGTGCCAGCAATCCGGCGATGATTTTGTCCTTGGATTTATTGACGACCGGTTTGTGATAGATGGCAAGCGCATAAGAACCGCTTGGTTCAAAATCGACAATCAAACCCGGAACAGGATAGCCATTTCCTTTCCATTCCGACCCAGTAAAATGGTATCTGATTCCGTGCTCGGATGTGATCAATCCAGACCCGTGTTGAATCGAATAGTTGAGTATTTCGCCTTTCATTTGAATTTTTCCATGATACTAATTCAGGCGCGATTGTAATTCATGTATCATTAGCGTTTAGACAGACTGTTGTTGGCTCGATCCATGCCTTTTGACAAAATAAAAATCAGGGTGACAATGACCGATGAACCTACTGTAACCATTAGTGAAATCCAATATCCCCACTGGAGACCGAATTCAGCCGAACTCGATGCGGTTACACCTCCAAAAGACGCGTTGCTGGTTGAGGATGCGCTCGAAAACGCAAGGATGTAACCTCCGCAGGCCAAGTGGCACATCGCATTCACAATTGTCAAAGCCAGAAGCGCAACAGGGTTCGGAAAGACAAAAAAAAGAACAATTGAAGCAAAGCAGGATAGGAAAACCATCGGTCCCCAAGGCACAAACAGGATTCCAAGTAAGTTAAAGCTATATTGCGCCGCTGCAAATCCGGGTGAATGAACCTGACTGGATGCCCCATACCAAGGAAGAAAAACGCAAACCATCCCCAAAAAAGCCAATGAAACTTGGGTGATTTTAAATGGTTTTATTAATTTTGGTGGCAAATATGTATTGATTTGGTTTTTTGGAAAAATTTGACCTGGAATTGAATGGGATGTGTTTGAATCTTGATGTGGAAAAGTAAAATCGTCTATCTGATTTGGAATTTCAGGAGTTATTTGTCCCTTGCCTGGGATTTGGTTTGCGAATGGTTCTGGATGAGATCGGATTGTCTGATGGCTTTGCGCCGGTTTGGGATTCCACACTTGGGCTAATGCCATCCACTGCGCGCCATCCACCGAGACCAGATCGTTTACCTGTAACTTTCCCTGACCCATAAGTATGCCTACCTGGTTTATGGTAAAAGGGCCGTGGATTATGTTCCCTTTTAAAACCCTGATCGAGGAATTCGCATTCATCATGGGTTCACCGTATCCTTAAAGTGATAGAGGGTCGTTGTTTGTCTGCAACCGCTGTCCCCAAACCATCAAATCGTCGTCCGACAGGCTGTTGTCACGGACAAATTCAGTAGTGGCAGCCTTCTCTTGCCCGGCCACCTTGGCAGAAACCTTCAGGCAGCCGTTTTCGGAGTACTGGTACACGATCTGAATCGGCCATTTAGCTGGCAGGCCAGGCGGCAGTTCCTGCACCATGAATTGCCCCACGGGCGCGCACGCCTCTGGATCTTCGCTTTCACCCTCCACCACGGTCACCAGCACGCTTTGCTGGTTTGGCCTATGGGTGGTGAATTTCATTTTCACCATGGCGGGCAGGGGGGAGTTTTTGGGTATCACCACCTTGCTCACCCGCTGCCCGGTTTCCGGCCGAATTCCAATGATGCCTAGGCTATGCGAGTTGACATTGGTCACTGAAAACTGATTGTGGGCCGTTCCCAATCCGCGTTTCTGGATCGCCAGTTCGGCAAAGAGCGCCGCACCCTGCGCCACGGCGTCGTCGGGAGAGACTGAACGGTCCGGTTCCTGCCCCGTGACCTGTTGCAGCATTTTGGCAACCATCGGCATCCGCGACGAACCGCCCACCAGCAAAACCCGGTCGATGTCCTTCCATGCCAGTTTGGAATGCTGCAGCACGATTTCGGTGGTGATGCGTGTGCGGTTCAGCAATGTAGCCGTGGCAGCCTCGAAATCGGCCCTTGTGACAGTAGTCTTGAACCGGGTTCCCACATGGCTGATGACCACGAGAGCCTGTTCCCTTTCGCTCAGCGTGCGCTTCGCTGTTTCCGCCGCCCGGTACAACTCATAAAGAGATTCCTGGTTCTGTCTTGGGTCTTCCCGGTGTTCACGGATAAACCTTTCGGCGATCAGGTTCACCAGCTTTTCGTCCCAGTCGCGGCCACCAAGTTTCACATCACCATCGGTTGCCAAAGTCTGGAAATGGTCTCCCTTGATCTCCATCAGAGTGACATCGAAGGTACCCCCTCCCAGGTCGTAAACCAAAATGCGTATCGCTTTTTCTGCATCGCCATTGCCGTGTTTCAAAAACCCTCGATGGAACCCGTAGGCGATCGCCGCCGCGGTTGGTTCGTTGAGAATGTCGAGGACATTAAGGCCAGCGAGTTTACCGGCGTTCACTGTGGCCTGCCGGCGCCTTTCATCGAAGTAGGCCGGAACGGTGATCACCGCGTGGGTGACAGGGCCCAGTTTCCGTTCGGCATCGGACTTGAGCTTTTTCAGGATATAGGAGGAGATCACTTCCGGGGGCAGGTTTTGCCCGCCGAGGCTTTTGCGAAAGTGTCGCGACCCCATGTCCCGCTTGGCGCACTCGGCAACTCGGTCGGCTTCCATCGTGGCAGCTTGAACCGCTTCCTCGCCCACAATGATGCCATCGGTGCCGAACAGCACCACGCTGGGCGTGGTGCTGTTGCCGTTGGAGTTCGGGATGGTTGTCGGCCTGCCGAACGAATCGATGAACGCCATGGCCGAGAAGGTCGTGCCAAGGTCAATGCCGATTGTATTAAAGGCTTTAGAGGTCATGTTATTTTCACTTTTTGAAAGCCCAGAAAGCAAACCGGGTGTTCCATGTGGCTTTTTGGGTAAGAAATTCTATCTCATTTAAATCAGAGCTAAGCCTCCAATGGCCACCTGCATCTTGAAGAACTTCAACCTTTATGACATCGTCTTTAAAATTAGTGGCTGATGCTTGCTCTTTCCAAACCCATCCCAATGGTGTGGCGACCGATTTATTGATCTTCGGGCCAGAGACTAATTCAAAATAACATATCTGACTGTTTGGTTGTTTTTTTCGAACCAATAGGACCATTCCCGCAGTTTGATTCTTGCATACCGAGCAAACGAAATGGTCTTTCTTCCAGCCAAAGGTTTGGTAGGACGCTATCTCTGAGGTTAATGCGCAATTACTTCCCGCCCAATTGCCACGAATAAATCGTGTCATTGAATAAAGTTCTTTTAGTTCAGGTTTAACAGGGTTCTTTGAAACGCTTGCAACTTTAGGGGGCATCCCGGTTGTCAAATCATGAACGCCGACTGACCAGTAATCTTTAATATCCGATATTTCCAAAAGCTTCGCCATTTCCTTGGCTTTGCTTTCATAAATGTCTGTTTTGATGAAATGTGGTTCCTCCCAAATAGCCCATGCAGCGGAAGCACTGCTTTGTGTACGCGTCAACAGCTCAATGTGAGATAATCCTCGAACATCAAGCCAGAATTCTTCAGAATCGCCTTTTTTATTCAGGTCGCGAGACTGCCAAAGTATTTTGTCCATCGCCCTTACGGCAAAGCGGACGGGGCTGCCAGGATCATGATCCAATCGAACTTTCGAACTGAATGCTGTCATTGATTCGGTTTCATAGCGAACGAAAGCTACTAATGGCGCTTTGAAGGGATGAAGCAAAAATGAGTTTGGTTGCCTTTGATCTTCCTTCAAACTTCTCCAAGGTTGTTCCGCAAATTGGCTTTTTGGATATCCCATATCTGAAAGGTAATATTTCTTAGTTTGCAAAATCACTGGGGTTACTGTTGTGCCATTAGTGGGTAAATCTATTTCCCGGGCATGAAAGCCATCGGCATCAACCAGAATTTTCGCCCCTTGCAAATCACTCGTCTTTCGCAAGGTGACGATCCTCTCTGGGCCTTTTACATCTATTTCTCCGAAACGCGCATCCAATGCGACCTTGGCGTTTTCTGGGAACACTCTAATGGTGATTGACTTTTGAGAAATGGGCGCTGAAGATTCCCCCGATGGTTCGTTTGATATCTTGGGAATCCTGTCCTGTCCTTCTTTCCAGTAATCA
>CAWUOE010000378.1:0-3977 GCA_963923355.1 uncultured Gemmataceae bacterium
CGCTGATCTCATGGCCGATGATTGGTGAAAAACCAGGCTGGCAGGTATGGATTTCTGCCTTGCTGGGCGTCACGGGGGTCGCCTTGGTCAAACAGCCCTGGTCCGGTGCAGGGTGGTCCCTGGACTGGTTGCCCCTTCTCACCAGCTTCATCGCCGCGTGGGCCACCGCCTTCGCCATGATCGGCCTGAATCAATTGAAACACCTCGATACCCGCGCCGTGGTGGTGCATTTCTCCGCGGTGGCCTGCGTCTTCAGTTCCATAGCCCTGCTGTTCCTGCCGGTCGAATTCCAGGCGGGCAACGCCCTGCAGGGCAATGCCCCGTGGCTGCTGCTCGGCGTGGGCCTCACGGCCACAGCCGGCCAAATCTGCCTGACCAAAGCCTTCACCGGGGGCAGGGCGGCGGTGGTCTCGGTGGTGGGCCTTTCCCAGGTGCTCTTTGGCGCCCTGATCGAGGGAGTCTGGTCTGGTCGGTGGCTCAACGCCACCGGATGGGCCGGCTTGGGCCTGGTGACCTTCAGCACTGGCTGGATCCTGCTGCGGCAAGGCTCACATAAGCCGCAAACCATTGCGCCTTCGAATCTTCCGACCACACTCGCAGATTAAGAAACTGAAAGGGCCAAACGGGTTGCCCCAACCTGTTGTCCTCGCCTATAGGCCACCCTGTCCAAGTGGCGAGAGGAGCCCTGTTCCAATGGTTGAGGAAAGCGTCGCGGAGATTTCGAGCGGTTTGGCGGGGGGGGGGCTTCCGTGGCAAACCATGCTCCCGCTGGTCATTTTCATCGCGGAGATGATGGTGGTAACCCTTGCAACCATCCGCATCATCTTTGTCGCGCGCGGCAAGCGCATGCTGGCCGCCATACTTGGATTTTTTGAGATCTCCATTTGGCTTTTCGCCATCGGCCATGTCATGAGCAATCTTTCCAATCCATTGTGCACCATCGCCTTCGCGACCGGTTTCACCCTGGGCAATTACCTCGGCATCACGCTGGAGAATAAACTCGCCATTGGCACACTGGGCGTCAGCATCTTCGCCCGTGGCGACGCTGAACCCCTGCTGAAAATGTTGCGCGAAAACGGTTTCGGTGCCACACGCGTCCAGGCGGAGGGGTCCACCGGCCCGGTTCAGGTGGTGACCACGATCATCCCGCGGAGGGAACGCGGGCGCGTGGAGCGTTTGATCTCCCGGGTGGCCCCCGGCCAGTTCTTTGTGGTCGATGAGGTGCAGGATACTGTCAGGGGTATTTTCCCGGCCTCGAGGCTGCATCGTCACCGGGGTTACACGCACCCCGAACACACCTCAGCCAAGCCGGCCAAAACTGTCGCCTGACACTTCTTTTGATGTAAAATCGACAACAGACCGGGGCCGGCGTCCAATGCGCCGGCCCTTTACTTTTGATCAATCAACCAGGGACATTCCGACATGGGCAAGATCGCGGTGGTTTACGATTCTCTTTCCGGAAACACCCAAAAAATGGCCGAATTGGTGGGTGAAGGCGCCCGCCGGGTGGAGGGGATGGAGGTCCGCGTGGTCAGCATCTCCGAGGCGGACGCCGCTGAAGTGGCCCGGATGGCCGACGGCATCGCCTTGGGTAGCCCCTGCAACCTAGGCGTGATGAGCTGGCGCATGAAGCGATTCTGGGACGAGCAGATGGAACCCTACTGGATGAGTCTCGACGGCAAAATAGGCTGCGCATTCAGCTCCGCGGGGGCGTGGGGTGGCGGGGCGGAAATCACCTGCCAGGCACTCAACACCGTGCTGATGAACTTCGGTTTCCTCACTTTCGGCCTCACCGACTATGTCAGCAAAACCGCCAGCGCCCACTACGGCGCCATTGCTGTGCGGGAAGCAAGGGACGAGGAGATCCAAGAATCCTGCCGCAAACTGGGTGAACGGCTGGCCGAATGGGTGGGAGCATACATCGACCGGCGCCCCGACCTGCACCCCCTGGTGCGCGAACCGGGCCGCAAACGGCCCGGGGCTTGAAACTCACACCGCGGGCCGGGCCAGCCGCCCGGCTCGCAACCAGCCACCCTGAATCACCGCATCGAAATTTTCGCGTTTTTCCAGCAGCGACACATCGCCCAGCACATCACCCCGCACCACCACCAGGTCGGCCAGTTTCCCGGGTTCGACCGTGCCGATTTCCTTCTGCCAACCAAGGATTTCCGCCCCGGTCCGGGTTGCGGCGATCAAGGCCTCGGCTGGTGTGAACCCGACTTCCCGAACAAAAAAGGTGATTTCCTTCGCGTAATCCCCATGGGGGTTCCAGGCGAATCCGTAATCACCCCCAAGGGCGACCGGGCCCCCGGCCCGCAGGTACCGCAAGGCGCTCACCTTGCCGGCGTCGAGGGTTTCCTGGTGCCCGTCCACCACACGCTGTGACATGCCATAAGCCGGTCCCTTCTCAATGCTGGCCTTTTCAAAATACAGGGCGGGCACCATTGGCACCCTGCGCGCCAACATCAACTCGATGGCCTCATCGTCCAGAAACGTCCCATGCTCCACCGCATCGTATCCGGCCCTTACAGCGTTTTTGATGCCTTCCGTCGCACGGCAATGGCCCGTCACCTTCAATCCGTGGTTGTGGGCCACCCGCACCACCGCAGCCATCTCTTCGGCAGTCATGCACAATGTGTGGTGGTCGTTGGTGTCCGGTGCGGCTGCGTCACCTGTCGGGTAGGTCTTCACCCACTCCACCCCGTCCTTCACCAGCTTGCGAACCGCCGCCCTGGCCTCGTCCGGACCATTGACCAACAAAACCAATCCTTCCATGCCGATCTTGCGAAAATCCGGATTCCAGTCCATCAGCCCACCGGCACCGCAGATTTCCCGTCCGCTGGCGGCCAGTCGTGGTCCAGGGCACACACCGTCGCTTATACCCTTCTTCAGCCACACATCGATGTTGAACAGGCTGCCTCCTGACCGTGCCGAGGTGTAACCACATTCCAGGGCCAGCTTCGCGTTGGCGGCGGCTAGTAAGGTCACATACTCAACCGGGTATTTGATGTCCAAATCTTCCAGGGCCGCCACATTGAAATAGGTTGGATGAAAGTGCGCCTCCACCAAACCAGGCAACACGGTGCACCCGGAGGCATCGATGCGTCGCGCATCCTGGGGTAAATGTAGTCCTGGGTCAGGCGCACCGGCGTGGACGATCCTGCCATCACGGACAACCACCGTGGCACGCGGAATCGGGGCTGCACCGGTGGCATCAAACAGGGTGCCGTTTTCTATCACCAGCCAGCCCGAGGCGGTCTGCATCTGCATGGGGAAGGTCCATCGATTGCGGTTCTTAAACCAGGATGGACTGAGGTTAAACCGGCCCCCTCCAACGGTCAAACGGCCATCTTCAACCAAAATCGTCGTCCATAAAAAAACAAGGGGCCCGATTGGGCCCCTTGTCGCAAGGTTGGTTGTGGATCAAATCCAATAGGAAATGACCCGACCAGTTACTTCTGCGCGGCAACAGCGGCTGACTTGGAGGTTTCGCAGCAAGGGCTCTTGGCCTTCACGGCGACCTTCTGTTGGCAGCAGGCTGCAGTCGCCTTGCTTTCGCAGCAATTCTTGTCACCACAGCATGCGGTGGTTCCGCAGCAATCTCCGCTAGCGCAGCAGGCTGCAGCCGGGGTGCAGCAAGCACCATGGCCACAGCACCCCTTGGACTTGGCGGAGACCTTGGCAGCAGTCCCGGCCCGGCAGCATTCGGGGGCATCAGCGGCATCACAGCAGTTTGGACTGTCGCAGCACTCGGGTGTGCCGCAGCACTCGCCGGTGGCGCAGCAGGGGGCATCAGCAGAGCAGCAGGCACCATTTCCGCAGCAGGCCTTGGCCTTGGCGGAAACCAGGGAGGCCTCGCAGCAGGAGGATTGTGCCGGGCAGCTTGCTGCCTTGGCAGCGCAACAGCCGGGTTGGTCGCTGACCAAAGTCAGTTGGTTGTAAGCAATGGTGCCACCGGCCACGGCCAGCAGCAAACC
>CAWUOE010000379.1:0-3972 GCA_963923355.1 uncultured Gemmataceae bacterium
ACCGTGGCATCGTGAAGGTCGGTGATGAAGTTGAGATCATCGGTCTCCGCAAGGATGCCAAGAAGGTGGTCGTCACCGGCGTTGAAATGTTCCAGAAGACCTTGGACAAGGGTATCGCCGGTGACAACGTGGGCATCCTGCTGCGCGGCATCGAGCGTAACGACCTCGAGCGCGGACAGGTTCTGGCAAAGCCAGGCTCCATCAAGCCGCACACCAAGTTCGAAGGCCAGGTTTACATCCTGACCGCCGACGAAGGTGGACGTAAGACCTCCTTCTTCTCCGGGTATCGCCCCCAGTTCTATTTCCGCACGACCGACGTGACCGGCACGATCAAGCTGCCCGATGGCGTCGAGATGTGCATGCCCGGTGACAACGTGAAGTTCACCGTCGAACTGCTCCCCGATGCCCCGATCGCCATGGATGAGGGCCTCCGCTTCGCTATCCGCGAAGGTGGCCGAACCGTGGGTTCCGGTGTTGTGACCAAGATTCTTGCCTGATCGGGCCTGAGTCACGCGGGCGCGGCCGCCGACAGGCCGCGCCCGTGGCCTTTTTCCATTGGTTTTTCGGATGCAAATCCTTACCGGTGGATCAAGTCGGGCGGTTTCAGCGCAAACTGAATACAGACACGGGCGTAGCTCAACTGGCAGAGCACCGGTCTCCAAAACCGGGGGTTGAAGGTTCGATTCCTTCCGCCCGTGCTTGATTTGGCAATCATGCCCTGTCGGGTCCTCGGGCGTTGTTCCGAAGGCCGAGCTTGGCAAGCTTGCGCGGTATTGAACAATCCGCGCTGTTCATTGGGGGTTTCATGTCTGAGTCGGCAATAGCCCAAGCTGGCAAGCCGGAGGTTCGAGGCGGCAATCCCGTCATCGAATCGATCCTTGGCTTTGTCACCTTGGCGCTTGCCTGCTTTGCGACCACCTGGTGCCCCGAAGACGGTCCGGGCAGGGATCTTGCCTGGTTTGTCTTTGTCGGTGCGTGGGTGGTTCTGGCGGCTTTCATTCCTTCAATTTTCCCGGCCAAAGGCTCCCGTACGGCATTTGTCCTCGGAGGCATTTTCTTCCTTGCGGTGTTCTGCATCGCCTTGGCGCTTTTGGGCTGGATGGAAACCTCCGCGGGCCAGCAATCTTTCCTGATCAGTGCCGTTTTGGTGGTTGTCGCCACCATTGCCACACGCCTTTTTGTTTCCCGTTTCCTCACACGACCGGCAGTGGCCGACCTGGAAGACCAGGGTTGGACCTCGATGGGTTCCTACAAAAGGGTCCAGGGTCAAAGGGTCAGGAGACTGACCATGATCACCCTCATAGTCACCGCGGTCACCGGTGCGATGACCCTGATCAATGCAGGCTATGGTTCCCGTTGGTTCGCCGAGGTTCCTTACACGGGCAAGGTGGAGATTGTTGATCCTCAAAACGGAAGGTACACCAATCCTCCCCTGAGACAGGGTGACCGATTCTCCCGCGAGGAGTTTCAGCGTTTGCAGTCAGACTTGCGGAACAAGGTCCTGGTCGGAGGGGAAGCTGTCACCGCCACGGTGGGTGGCGCGGAAGCCACTTACCGCCCCGGCGACTTGATTCCGCGTGAATTGGCCACTCAGGTCAGGAATGCCCTGCGTGAGGGGCGCCGGGAGGGTGACTCCCAGGACTTGTCGACCACCGACGTGGTGCTGCCCGAAACCAAAAAAGTGGACCAATTGGGTCTGATGATTCTTCCCGGCAACCAATTGAAGGTGGTCGCCCTGTCGCTCCTGGGATTTTTCCTGGTTTGGCGTCTGGTGAATGTGCCCTCTTTCGCTGATTTTCTGATTGCCACCGATTCGGAAATGAGCAAGGTGAGCTGGCCACCCTTCAAGAAATTATGGCGTGACACCCTTGTGGTGGTCGCCGGGATGTTTTTGATGGGCGGAATGATTATGGCCATCGACTGGGTTTGGCGGGGGGTTCTCACGTCCATCAGCGTGCTCCAGTTCCCTTCGACACCGGATGACAAGAATCGCAGCGAGGATTTGAAACCCTGGCCCGCCGCCCGTGAAACCGCGGCCGCTGCCGCAACCGCGGAGCAGAAGAAATGACCATGCCAGAGGAAGAGACCCAGGCAGCAGGCGTTGAAACCACCGGTCAGGACAACCCTGAGGCCGCCCCGGTGATTTCATCTGCGGTACCGACAGACCCGTCGGTGAAGCCCAATCTGCGCTGGTATGTCGTGAAAGTCACGGCAGGGCGCGAGGAAAGCATCAAGGAATCGATCGAGCGTCGCGTCCGGATCGAAGCCCTTGAACCCTTCTTTGGCCAGATCTACATCCCGGTCGAAACTTATTCCGAGCGGGGCCGTAACAACAAAACCATCACCAAAAAGCGCAAGCTTTATCCCGGCTATGTGATGGCCGAGGTGGAATTCAACGACCAAATGCTCTATCTCTTCCGCGAAACCACCGGTGTGGGTGATTTCGTCGGGGGTGGCGCCAACCGCGCTCCCCAACCGATGGAGGAGGAGGAAGTCCGCCGCATGCTTCGCGCCAAGGGCGAAACGGTCGTGACCACCGTCACCGCCAAGCCGAAGTTCGATGTGGGTGACCGGGTCAAGGTGAAAGACGGCCCGTTCACCGGAATGGACGGAGAGGTCAAGGAAATCCTTGAACAAGTCGGCCGGGTGCGGGTGGAAGTGACCATCATTGGTCGATCCCTGCCCGTGGAACTGGAATACTGGCAGGTCGAGGTGATCTGATTAGGATTGCGGTCCGGCCGCCCTTCGCATGTTCGCGTCGGGTGACGGGCCCAGGATTTTCGAAAACGGTTGGATTGACTCAATCGCGTTAACTTTGGACGGACAGGTGCCATGGCCAAACAAGTGACTGGAATGATCAAGCTTCAGTGCCCCGGTGGCGCCGCCACCCCGGCACCTCCCGTGGGTCCGGCCCTTGGCCAGCACGGTGTGAACATCGGCAAGTTCGTCAAGGACTTCAACGACAAGACCGCCGACCGCAAGGGCTTGACCCTGCCGGTGGTGATCACGGTCTATTCAGACCGCAGCTTTGAATTCGTCGTGAAAAGTCCGCCCGCCGCGGTGCTTTTGAAGATCGCCGCCAAAATTCCCCACGAGAAAAAGAAAGGCAAGGAAGTGATTCCTGCCGAGGCCAAAAAGGGCGGCAAGTACAAGAACCACAAGGTCACCAAGGAACAGGTGCGCAAGATCGCCCAGGATAAGCTGGTCGATTTGAATGCCCGCGATGTGGACCATGCCATGCGCATCATCGAAGGCACGGCGCGCAGCATGGGCCTGAAGGTGGAAGGCTGAACTGTTTCCCTTGGGGAAACAACGGAAACCAACTCGGTTTTCAGATAAATTGGAACAGCGTTTGTTTAAGTGAGAAGTGACCATGGCGAAGAGCAAGGCGAACGAGGGCAAGCCCGCCGAGGCAGCTCCCCAAAACACTGAGGCCCCCGTCCAGCAGGCGGCAGCTCCCGCGGCAGCCTCGTCCGAGGCCCCTGGCGGCAAGAAGAGGGGCCGTCAACCCGGGCATCCCCCCCGTCGGGGCAGGAAGCTCCGGACCCTTTTGGCCAACCAGAAGAATCGGCTGGCCAAGGAAGGCACCCAAACGCTTAAAAAAGCGATTGCGACACTGAAGCAGGTGAAGCGTGCCAAGTTCAACGAAACCGTTGAAGTTCACATGTCTTTGGGTGTAGATACCACCCAAGCCGATCAGTTGATCCGTGGAAGCGTCGCCCTGCCCCACGGCATTGGCAAGACCGTGCGCGTCGCGGTTTTTTGCCAGGGTGAGAACCAGAACGTCGCCAAGAAGGCCGGTGCCGACTTTGTTGGCGGTGACGAATTGATCAAGAAGGTCCAAGACGAAAACTGGATGGATTTCGATGTGGCCCTGGCCACACAGGACATGATGGCCAAGGTGATCCGCCTGGGCAAAGTCCTTGGACCTGTCTCTTATACACATCTCCGAGCCCACGAGACGCTACGCTA
>CAWUOE010000380.1:0-3966 GCA_963923355.1 uncultured Gemmataceae bacterium
CATTTGGCACACCCCAAAGTAAGACCGAGAAACACCTGGGCTGTGGTATCCACCCGATCCTTTACCGCGGCCGTACGGAATTCTTCCCGGTCGGTCCCGCCCTCGGTGTTGGTCATGGTGTTTCGGTGAAACGCGGTAGCCAGCTTTTGCTCCAGTGTGGAACCCGGCAAAAGGTCGCCAGCCAATTGTTCGATGATGAATTGGTCGTAAGGCATGTTGCGGTTGAAGGAATCAATCAGCCAATCCCGATAGCGCCAGGCATACGGACGCAGGGGATCCGATCCGTAGCCTTTGCTGTCGGCATAGCGGGCCAAATCCAGCCAAGGCCGGGCCATGCGCTCTCCATAGGCCGGCTCGGCCATCAGTTGGCGAGCCAATTGGCGGACGGCATCGGGGGATGCATCGGCTTCAAAAGCCCTCACCCGCTCGGGATCCAGGGGAAGGCCGGTCAGGTCAAGAGCCAAACGACGCGCGATAGTAGCCCGATCGGCTTGGGGATTGGGCCGTATGCCTTCCTTTTCCAATCTGGCCCGGACAAACAGGTCGACCGGATTTTGAATGCCCGGAGGGTCTGCCAAGACGGGCATGGGGCCGGATTTCAAAGGCTGGTAAGACCAATGGGTTGAGGCCACCACCGGCGTGCCACTGTCGGCGTATGGCGCCCCACCATCGATCCATCTTGCAAGCAGAGCCGCCTCCTGTGGACTGAGAGGGGCCCCCTTGGGTGGCATCCGCTTTCCGTCCCGGCCGGCGATACGAGCGATGACGGAACTTTCGGCACTTTTCCCCGGCACAATACCTTTCTTGCCGGTGTCGCCAGCTTCGATTGCCAAGGCGCGCGAATCCAGGCGGTAACCACCCCGCTGTTTATCAGGACCGTGGCATTCCAGGCATCGGGCGGTCAGTATCGGTGCGATTTCTTTTTTAAAGTCAACTGGCTTTTGGGCTCCAGGATCAGCCGAACCCGTGAGCGACACACCTAGCCAACATGCCAGCCCCATCAGCCAACAAGAAGCCTGGAAACGCATGGTCCGCTCCTGGGACAACCGGGCCAGATGAAATCCCCTGGAATCAATGGCCATGATTTCCCTTGCTGAACAGGCCATGGGTGCGATCCCCTTTGGCATAGACGTAAGCCAGAAGGTCGAGAATTTCATCTTTGGTCAGTTTGTCCAGCAACCCCTTGGGCATCAGCGAAACCTTTGATTTCTCGCGCGACTCGATGGCCCCCTTCTTGATCACGTTGGGCGACACACTGGCCAGCGGGTTTTCCACCAGGCTGATGGAATCCTTGTCCTCAGCCACTGCCAAACCGGTTACGACCTTTCCGGAATCGAGCGTGATCACGTCGGATTGATACTTGGCGTCGATTTTCCTCGAGGGTTCAAGGATCTCCCGAAGCACATCGGCAGGCGTCCACTTCGGATCAAGTTCGGCCAGTTTGGGGCCAAAAGCGTTACCCTTATCCTCGATCTTGTGGCAACTGATGCAACTGGCCGTCTCAAACAACTTTTTTCCCCGGGCGAAATCACGCCCGGGCTCAAGCATGCCCACAGCCTGGGAAAGGTCCTCAAACTTCCATTCCTTTCGCTCACGCCGGTCGGCCAGCATGGGATCCTTGGCCGAAAGGGCGATTTTCTTCATGTACCCTTCGGGGTCAGACTGCCATGCACCAAGGTCCGGTACTACCACTAGGGCTCCGTACATGCGTCGCCAGTGACCCGGGTAAGTGCACACATACGGGTAGATTCCAGGCTCAGTGGGTGCGGTGAAGGCCAATTGCTGGGTCTCCCTGGTCTGCAGGAGACGGCTTGCCAAAAGGACCTTGTCAGATCGGGGAACAAATTGCCGGGAAGCGGCATCAGCAGCGGTAGCAGATGCCTCCGCCGCCATGCCCACTTCTTCCAATGAGCCGGGTTTGACCACGACCAGATTGTGGGGCATGAGGTCGTCATTGCCGAAAATGAATTCCACAGGCTTGCCCGCCTGAACCACCAAAGTTTCCTGGTCGTAGGCCATACGCTCGGGCAAGGTACCAATCCGCAGCACCCGCACCGCCAAATCAGCCAATTTCTTGCGGGCGGTAGCAGCCTCGCCGGCGGGAAGGATCGACGCCAGTGAATCGGCCAACTGTATGTATTCGATAGCAGGTGAAGCGGTACGCATTTTCTCAGGTAGGGCCTGGAGTGAATCCAAAGCCGTGGATACCAATCGAGCGGCGGACTCGCGATCCAACGCCGCCGAAGGGAGCCGCAGGAGCGCCCGAACCGCCGAGACCCGATCCTCATTGCCCAAGGCAACTTTGGCGAGAATAGCGGCGGCATCCTTCTCCCTGCCGGGGACAGTGGTGATCGCTGCCATGGCCTCACGGCGGAGCATGCGCTCCGGCGATTCACCCGCCACCTCAACCCGGGCCTTCACCTGGGGGGCGGGGAGATTCTTCTTCTCAAAAAGGACATTGCGCTGGGCGTCCAAAATCTTGACCACATGATTCGACAGCCGAGAACCCAGGTTGCCCTCCGTCCGGTTGTAGACAACCACAGCCTCCACCGGGAACTCACCCCCGAGGTCCACTTCCCACCAGGGATTGGCCTCCCCTTCACGGGAATGGGTTTGCCCCCCATCGGCGAAAGACCCGGAAGCGTTGCCATCAATGGCGCGTGAAGCCGATCCATTGTTGGAGGTGCTGCTTTGGCGCGCAGTCCCCTTGCGTGCAATATTGGCACCATCGCTCATCACCTCCACCTCGGCGAGGGTGAGGGTACGCTGCCTGCCCGGCAATTCGATACGCACGAAGCGCCCATTCGCCCCCTGCGGCTTTCCAGCATCAACCTCCTTTTGGGCCAGAGGTGCAATCCTTTCGAACAACGCGCGACGGATCTCATCGGACCGCACCATGGAAATGGCAGCCACGAGATCCCGCAGAGATTTGACCGAGGGCTTTGCGCGGTTCCAGGCCGTCTCCACCCCGGAATCCATGGAAAGGAGCATCAACCATCCCAACTGCCTCAAGACGGGGAGGGCCGACTTGTCGGCCAAATCCTCGATTTGCGGCCGAACGGCTGCCAGTTCCCTGGCGGGGCGACCTGGCAAAAACCGCGCGAGGTCAACCAAGTTGGCCCCCGCCTGGCCATCCGAGGCCACGGCAAGGCGGGAGACCAGTGCCAACAGGACGGCTGACTGGCTTTGATTTCTCCCTGCCGACAGATCCTCCAACGCCTTCAAACGGATGGAATCCTCAATTCCCGAACGCTGGATGATTTCCTCAAGGACCGCAGGGCTGCGGGCCTCCTTCAGCAACAGGGCAGCCGGCAGGCTTTTCAGTTGGAAACGGATGGCTGCCTCGGTCTTGAAATCGACCTTTTTTCCTGACGCCAAAGCCTCCTTGTAGGCTGGTTCAAGAACGCGGAGAACCTCGGCACGCATGAAATCCACCAAGGGATCGGCGGGCTGTGCGGCAGCAATCAAGGGTACTTCGATCGCCTCGGCACCGGAAAGAAAACTGGATGCCCGCACGGCCTCCAACCGAACTCTTGGCTCAGGATCCGCCGCCAGCCCACGCAAAATGTTCAGGGTATCGGGCAACCGGTCACGCCATGCAACCAAAACACGAACTGCCGCGGCACGGGCCTTGTAGTTTTCCAAACCAAGAACCCGGTCCAGCAGTTTGGGGTTTACGACATCGTGGCTCTGGAACAGCCAGAGAGCTTCCAAGAGGTCGTGAGGATCTGAAAGACTTGCCGACCATGCTTCGGCACCTCGAACCACCTCCTCGGTAGGACGGCTGGCCAACTCTTTGCGGGCAGCCATGCGGACCAGATCGACACCACTTTTCAGTTGTTCAAGCAACTCACGCACCGGCATGGTCGCCAGATTCGGGAATTTCTGGGTGGAGCCTCCCTCATAGGTGACCCGATAGATGCGACCATGTTCAGTGTCTCGACTGGGGTCGCGCAGGTTGTGTTG
>CAWUOE010000381.1:0-3940 GCA_963923355.1 uncultured Gemmataceae bacterium
TTGCCGCTGCAACTCAAGGAGTTGGAGATATCCGTCATTTTGGCTGTTGCAAACACGACCCATGCGATGAGGGAGAGGACGATTGCGGCTCCGGACCCCCACAGGATTTTTTTCATGATTTGCCCCCCCGGTTAGGTCTGGAATAGCCCGCCCTATGCGAGGTGCCGGGCTTTCGAGGTGGGCAGGCCCGATCAGGGAGTGCCAAACCGGTTGGTGATGCCGCCGTAGGCATCGATGCGACGGTCGCGGAGGAAGGGCCAGTTGCGGCGGGTTTCCTCGATGAGGGCGAAGTCGCATCGCTGGATGATGCAGGCGTCGCGGTCGTGTGGGGCGTCGGCGATCAGGCGAGCGTAGGGGTCGCTGACAAAGGAGTGGCCCCAGAAGATGAGCCCGCTCTTGGGATCTCCCTCATGGCCGAAGCGGTTTACGCCGGCGACAAAGACTCCCGAAGCCAAGGCATGCGCACGCTGGGCCAGCTGCCAAGCAGTCAGCTGATCGTTGCCGAATTGTTCCCGTTCGGCAGGGTGCCAACCGATAGCGGTGGGGTAGAAGAGGATCTGGGCGCCTTGCAGTGCGGTGAGGCGGGCGGCTTCCGGGTACCACTGGTCCCAGCAAACCAGAACTCCGATCCTGCCGAAGGGTGTTTCGATCGCTCTGAAGCCCAAGTCGCCCGGGGTGAAGTAGTATTTCTCGTAAAACAACGGGTCATCCGGGATATGCATCTTTCGGTACATGCCCAAAAGGCCGCCATCAGGACCATGGGCCAGGGCGGTGTTGTGGTACAGGCCCGGGGCACGCTTTTCGAACAGTGAGGAGATCAACACGATTTGATGTTTTTTGGCTGCCTGAGCCAGCAATTCTGAGGAGTGGCCGGGAATGGGTTCGGCCAGATCGAACAGGGCGGGGTCCTGCTTTTGGCAGAAGTAGAGCGAACCGAACAGCTCGGGTAAACAAACGATTTGGGCACCTTTTTCCGCGGCTTCGGCAATTCCCACCAGAGCACGGTGCAGGTTTTCCTCTCGGGAATCGGTGCAACGCATCTGAACCAGGCCGATTGTGGCGGCTTTGGCTGGGGCGTGCGAACGGGTGGCCATGTCATCTCCCTTTTCCGTACCGGTCTTCAACTGGTTTACTGTAGAACATGGAAACGGAAAACCCCATTGAAAACCCGCTGGATAAGGCCGCTGGCCGGGTCGGGCTGGAACCCGCCGAGCAGGTGGCCCTGCAGATTGAATTGCTGCGAATGGCGGGTGTTCGATACCTCTCCGGTGACCCCTCCCGATTGATGGCCCAAGGGATACCAGGAACCCAGCGTCGGGCTGCGGTGCAGCAGCCTATGACCGGCAATCCCGGTGGGGGCCGCGAAGCAGGTGGAACCCGGCTGGCTGATTTGGCCAAGCAGCACCAGCCTCGGCCGCAAGAAGCCAGCAACCCCTTGGAAACTCCAAGCACCCCCCGGCCGATTCCACCTTCGGTGCCATCACCTACTCCGAGGACCGTGCCATTGGCACCGACATCGTCTTCGCTGGGAGGGACACTTCCCATAAGCCTCCCACCACACGAACCCGTGGCACCGGCCCGGGCCCCGGGTTCGTTGTTTGCACTGGAGCAGGCCGGAAGTGGGGTGGCATCCTTGCCGGAACTGGATGCGGCGACCCGGCAAAGCATGCTGGAGTCCCTGCGGGTGGAAGTGGCAGCGTGTCGACGCTGCCCGGCACTGGTAGCTGAACGGACTCAAACAGTGTTTGGTGTGGGGCCTGTGGATGCGGAGTTGTGCATCGTTGGGGAGGCGCCCGGATTCAACGAAGACAAACTGGGCGAACCGTTTGTGGGAGATGCCGGGCAGCTATTGAACAAGATGCTGGGTGCCTGCGGCTTTGAAAGGCATCAGGTGTATATCTGCAATATCCTGCGCTGCCGGCCGCCGGCAAACCGCCAGCCACAGCCGGATGAGGCTCAGGCCTGCCACCCTTTTTTGGTGAGGACTTTGGAGTTGGTGCGGCCTAAATTTCTCTGCCTGATGGGAGCTTCCGCCACCCGGTACCTTTTGGACCAATCCACCGGGGTGGGTGTGTTGCGCAGGCGGGACCTAAGCTGGCGCGGGATTCCAGTTCAAGCGACCTACCACCCCGCTTATTTGTTGAGATACCCCGACAAGAAGCGTGACGCCTGGGAGGACCTTCAGCGGATGCTGGGCCGTATGGGCAGAAAGCCACCGGAAGCCACTTGAAAAGGCCTTAGCCGGCCTGGGGTTGGGAGCCTGAATTATCTCCATCGCCGAGCGACTGTATCGCGGCAGTCAACTGTTTCAACGTGACCGGGCGAACCATGGTGCACACTTGGGGATCTTTCTCGAAGGCGCTGGCGAAGGGAGCCTGTTCCTCAGACAGGATGACAGCGATCCCCAAGCGCTTGTGGGTGCGGGCCGCATCCTGCAGCAGTGAGCGAGCCTGCTGCAACGATGATTCGCCCACCGTGCCGGCATCGATAATGGCCACCTCAAACGGCATCTGGCGGAAGCGTTCCACCGCACGGTCCGGATCGATCGCCATCAGGACGCGGTAACCCAATTCGCGGAACTTGGCGCGCAACACTTCCTGAAGTTTTTCGTCGCGCTCAACAATGAACAGGGTCTGCTGGACTTTGGTGCCCGAACCTGTCGCCGCCACTTTTTGCATCGCCGGATCAATCTGGCGACGGACCCGCTTGACCGCCTCGAGCAATTGCGAAGGGGTCTGGAAACGGTTTTCGGGCAGCAGTGCCGTCATGGTGTTGACCAAGTCCACGACCATTGGGAATCCGGGCAGATCGGACAGGCTGAGCGGTTTGAGGGCGTCGAACCTGGATTTCTGCATGCGGGCACGTTGGCCACGGGCGAGTTCCAGTGGCTTCATGCCTGTCAGGATCTCGTACATGACGCAGCCCAGGAAGAAAATGTCCGAGCGGACATCGCCCTGCTTGACATCGGTGGCCTTCTCCAAGCCGGCGTAATCGACGGTGCGCTCGACCCGCTCATCGGCCTCGTCGCGGCCATCCGCCTGGAAATACTGAGCAAGGCCGAAGTCAACCAGTTTGGCCTGGCCCGCGGCACTGATCAGGATGTTGGTCAACTTGATGTCGCGGTGGGTGTAACCTTTGCCGTAGGCGAATGCCAAACCCTCGACGCAATCCTGGAGGATTTTCATCGCTTCCTGCGGGCTGAACTTCTTGCGAATCTTCACGATCTCGCGGAGGTTTCCCCCTTCGACAAATTCCATGACCAGATAGTACTGGTTGGTATCCTTGTCCTGGTTAACGGCGAGCACCTCGACAATATTCGGGTGCTTGAGCATCAGGCCGACCTTGCCCTCGCGATTGAAGAGGTCGATGCGTTGCTTGTCCTCGCTGTGACGGCGGCGCAGGATTTTCACCGCCACGATTCGCCCGCCGCCGGGTTCCTCGGCACGGTAGACGCGGCCGAAGCTCCCGGATGAAATTTTGTAAAGCAGCTTGTAGCCACCCATGATGTAGCCGGTGGTCTCACCCTTGACCAGCTTGCCGGCCTGCCAGGCAGTGATGGCGGAGGAGCGTTGGAGCTGGAGGGAGGTGGCTTCCACGGTGGGGCTGGCAGTGCCCAAGGACTCCAGAGCCTCTCGGACCTGGTCGGGTGTCACGAGGCCCAATTTTTGGGCCAGGGTGCAAAGTTCCCTACCGTTTTGAAGATCCATGGTGGCCGACCACACCTAGCCAGATTGGAATCGGGTGGCCAAAGCCAAACGCCTTGACCGAATACTTCATTTTAGCCCACAAAATGTCCCAAGGTCGGACAGGGTCACAGGTTTGGGCAAAATGGGGCACCCGGTGTACGGGAAGCCAAGGCAAATCGGCCCCTCCCATGCAAAAGGATATTGGCTGCCTTTTTGGCAGGCCAAAAATGGTTGAAACGGGCCAGTCAGGCCTT
>CAWUOE010000382.1:0-3918 GCA_963923355.1 uncultured Gemmataceae bacterium
GGCACCAGCCCAACCCGGCAAACCACAGGTTTTGGGCCACTACCTGCAGGATGATGCGGGTAAGGTGATTTGCTCGGTCCAGGTTCAGGACATTCAAGTTGTCCGCCAATCTGGGGCGGTACTGCCCCAAAAAGTGGTTTTTCAATGGCCTGACCAGCAGGTCGAAATGACCATGCGTTTTGGTGAATTTGTGAACACTGAAATCACCCCGGACCGTTCGGCAGCCCTGTTCAGCCGGCGGGATTTGGGGAACCTTCCCGGGTTTGACCTTGCCCGATGGGCACCCGATGAAGCAGCACCTGGAGCTCGAGGTCAGTTTCCTTAAGTTGTTTTCCTATAGTTATTTACGTCATTTTTCTGGCTAATTATCCGCCTCAAAAAAATGCTAGCTGGCATTTGTTTCCATCAACATTGAGATGGTGATTGGTTTTCCATTTGTTTTTTCAAGACAAGTGGTTGCCAGTGTTTCACCTGAGATAGTTGGGAAAAATTGAAGGGATGATTTGATTGCACTTGCAATCGGGTGCCATTCGAGATAAAAATTAAGAAGAAGTTTCCTTTGCGGGGCTTTCTTGACGTCAACTGTTAATAGACACCCAACGTGAGGTTGATTGAATGGCCATGGAACCCAAAGAAAAGAAAACCGAAACCATCAAGGGGACCAGCATTCTGCTTCGTCTTCCCCCCGCCGTGGCCATGGAACTGCGCCGCATCGCAAAGAAGGAAGAGCGCACCATCACCACCATCGCCCTTCGCGCGTTGCGCCTCTATTTCAAGACCGAGCACAACATCGAGATTTCGGCCGAGGAGTAATCCGACGCTATCGGCTGTGACAAATCAAAGCCGGTTCCCACTTCTTGGGAACCGGCTTTGTTGCTTTAAGAACCCGCCTGATTTCAGGCAGCCTGCTTGACCTTTGGTCCCGGTACCGGGGTTTTGAAGGCATTGGTGTTCGGATCGTGCTGCCAACCCTTGTCGGGCCGGTTGGTCATGAACTGGGTCGCAACCAGTCGGGCCAGGATGAAGCCGAAGTAAAACTGGCCGATACCTGCCTCCATCCAGCACAGTGACCGTGCCACCGGGGATACCGGAGTGATGTCACCGAAGCCAACGGTGGTGAGGGTGATCATGCTGAAGTAAAAGAACCGGTGATACACCAATTCGTTTGCCCCCCCCTGATTCCCTGCGGCTGCGGAGTCCGTGAAGGCACCCTCCGAGAAATACGCGATCGAGCAGTAAAAGCACGACCACAGGAAACCGATCAGCAAATAGCTCGAACAAGCGCAAAACAGCGCGTTGCGCCCTGTGTAATCATTGTGCCAGAGGTGGTAGACCAGCAGCGAGGTGAGGATTCCGAGAACACCGGATAGCACCAGCAGGTTGATCCCCATCAGGGTTCGGAAAAACGCCGGTTCAAGATAGGCTTCGGCCAGTGTGACCGTATTGAGGAGGATGGTGACCGCCATACTTCCGAGGCAGGTGAAATTCAGGGTGTGATCCTGAAAACGCACTGCCTGGATGATCAAACTGCAACTCAGGGTCACCACCACCAACTGGCCCTGCATGAAAAAGGTGGCTGTGGGGGCGAGAAACTGCAGACCGAGGAAACCCAACAGGAACAGGAAAAACACCGTGAAGCTGTTGTGGTGGAGCCAGGTGAGCAGTGGGGATTTACCCCAATGTTGATTGGGCTTGGGAAGGCAGGGCGGGGCCGGTTTGGGTTTGGCCACCGGACGGGGACCGAAGCCCAAAGGGAGTGGCGTGTCACTTCCCGCCAAACGAAGATCCACCGTCTGATTGTTATCGGGCAGATCAAAAAGCCCGTTGGAATTGGATGGTTTTGCTGACATGCTGCCCCCTTTCCCAGGAGATTCCTTCCTCCTGAAAACCCCGCGTGAGGGGAGGGCGATACCCAAAGGGAATCTTCAACGGAAGCCCATCTGCAAAAAATAAAAGCATTGCCTTTGGTTTATTTGGATATGGAAATATTGATCCGCTTATTCGAAAAGAAGCGGGCCGGGGCCCTGATTGGACCCCGGCCCGCTTAAAAGCCTTTGAGGGCCTAACCAGATCAGCCCTTGGCAGCCTTGGCCGCTTTCTTTTCAGCCGCCTTGCGGGCCTTTTCGGCCTTTTCTTCGAGGACGGCTTGGGCGGCTGCCAAGCGGGCGATTGGCACACGGAACGGGCTGCAGCTCACGTAGTTCAAGCCGATCGAATGGCAGAACTTCACGGAGTCTGGTTCGCCACCATGTTCACCGCAGATACCCAGTTTCAGGTCTTTCTTCACCTTGCGGCCCTTTTCGACGGCGGTCTGCATCAGCAAGCCGATGCCATCGAAATCGATGACCTGGAAGGGATCCTTCTTGAAGATGTCGCCCTCGATGTACTGGCGGACGAAGCTGCCATAATCATCGCGGCTGATCCCAAGACCGGTCTGGGTGAGGTCGTTGGTGCCGAAGGAGAAGAATTGGGCTTTCTCGGCAATGGTGTCGGCTGCCATCGCGGCGCGGGGCAGTTCGATCATTGTGCCCACCATGTACTCCACGGTGATGCCCTTTTCCTTGAAAACAGCGGCAGCGGTGTCATGCACGACCTTGGCCTGCAATTCGAGTTCACGCTTGAACCCGACGAGCGGGATCATGATCTCGGGATGCACCTCGCCGCCTTCCTTCTTGACAATGCAGGCCGCTTCCAGAATGGCGCGGGCCTGCATGGCGGTGATTTCCGGGAACACGATGCCAAGGCGGCAACCGCGGAACCCGAGCATGGGATTGAACTCATGCAGCGCCTTGACCCGGTTGTGGATCTCCTCAATGGAGACACCCAACTCTTGGGCCATTTCCTTCTGGCCCTTCTCGTCGTGGGGAAGGAACTCATGCAGGGGCGGATCAAGGGTACGGATGGTGACGGGGTGGCCCTTCATCGCGCGGAACAGGCCCGCAAAATCTTCCCTCTGGAAGGGAAGCAGTTTGGCAAGCGCGGCCTTGCGGGCTTCCGGGGTGGTGGCCAGGATCATCTCCCGCATCTCGCGGATGTGGTCGAAGAACATGTGCTCGGTCCGGCAGAGTCCGATGCCTTCCGCGCCGAAGGCAATCGCCTGCTCAGCCTGGGAGGGGCTGTCTGCGTTGGTGCGGATGTTCAGCTTTCGCACCTTGTCAGCCCAGGTCATCAGCTTCTGGAACTGCTTGTAGACCTTTGACTTGCCGGGGGCCAGGGTCTTGTCGATGAGCACCTGAACCACCTCGGAAGGACGGGTGTCGACCTTGCCGGCGATGACCTCACCGGTGAAACCGTCAATGCTCAGCCAATCGCCGTCACGCAGGACATGGCTGCCCACGGAAAGGGTTCCAGCTTGGTAGTCGATTTTCAGGGCTGAGCAGCCCACCACGCAAACCTTGCCCATCTGGCGTGAAACCAGTGCGGCGTGGCTGGAGGCGCCGCCGAATGCGGTCAGGATGCCTTCGGCCACCTGCATGCCACGGAGGTCTTCCGGGCTGGTTTCGCGGCGAACCAGGATCACACGGCCATCGGGGCTGCCCTTGTGGGTGTTGTGGAAATGCTCCGCGTCCTCAGCGAAGAACTTGATCCGCCCACAGGCGGCGCCGGGGCCGGCATTGATGCCTTTGGCCAACAGCTTGCCATCCGCGACGGACTTGCGCTTCGCGTCAGGGTCGAACAGTGGTTGCAGGAGTTGGTTGAGGTCGTCTGGAGGGATGCGGTTGACCGAGATGGCTTCCTTCCAGTCGATCAGCTTCTCCTGAACCATGTCCACCGCGAAGCGGATGGCGGCGAAGCCGGTGCGCTTGCCGTTGCGGGTCTGGAGCATCCAGAGTTTACCGCGCTGGACGGTGAACTCGATGTCCTGCACATCGCGGTAGTGCTTCTCCAGCTTGAGCCGCACCTCGTCGAGTTGCTTGT
>CAWUOE010000383.1:0-3912 GCA_963923355.1 uncultured Gemmataceae bacterium
TCAGCACGTAGGTGGTGCCGGTGAAGTTGAAAGGCTTGCCCAGATTAATCATCTCGAACTTGCTGCTGCGGACCTTGTTGTCGTCCCGGTCAATCCAAAGTGACACCCGCATTTCAGAACCGTCGGGAAGCCGGTTTTGCGGCCCGGCAAAAGTGGTGAACTTCTGGCCGTCCAGGGTCAGCGTCAGCTCGTACCCGAAATCGTTGTAGAACAGCACCGTGTCCTTCAGGGCCGCGCGCTGCGGGTCCTTGGGGTCGAAGCGGTACAGGTTCACCGAAGCCAGCTTGCCGCCACCCATGTCCACCTGGGCGCTGCCGCTGTGCATGGTCTGGGCCCCGTTCTTCGTGGCCGACCATTTCGCCTCCGGATCGTTGGTGAAGTCGCCATCGTTGTTGGAATCAACAAACAGCTTGGCGGGCTTGCCCTCGGGCTCCTCCAAGATGAAGGCCCAGGTCTTGTCACCGAACTTGATCTTGCCGTAGCGGGCCGCAGTCAGCCCCTCGGGGGCCTTCTTCACACCTTCCGCCTTGTCGGACAGCGCGGCGCGCACCGGGGCGTACCCGCCCACCTTGGGTGTAAGGCCCGAAGGCAGGAACTTCACCGCCACATCGTCGGCGCCCAGGCACAGGGCGGCGGCCATCGCCATGGAAGAAAACATGCTGGTTTCCCCGGTAGGATTGCGAAAAAGAGACTCTTTTGAGGGTAAGCCCCGGGGTGGGGGCCGTCAATCAGGCCCAGCTTCCCGCTGAAGATGAAAATCCACTCACCAAAAAGCCGAGCGGCGTCGCCAGCCTCGTCTTCAACGGGCCGGCAACGCCGCTCGGTTTAATCCTCGCCGTCCGACCGGACGGTATCAGGGGCAGTTGGGTCAGTTCTGGTTCGAGGCGGGCTTGCTGAAGTAGCGCGTCACCCGGTTGTTGGTCAGGCGGTTGCCACCCGTGTTGGCCGCAGGCGCGGAGCCCGTGGCTGCGGCTGTGGCGGCTGCCGGCTGGGCCGGAGCCGGGTTGGCGGGCTGGGTTGCCGTTTGGGCGTTCGCCTGCGGACGCTGGCGCAGATTCTTCAAAAAGCCCAGGGGCCCCGCCTGGGAGGCACCCGCCACCAGGGCCAGGGCGAACAATCCGAAAACAAAACGGGTCATGGTACTTCCTCCTGAAGCAACGGGTGCGTTCCTGTCGGGCAAACCCCGCGCATCTCCCGGCTATCTTAGGAATGGGACAACCATAGACCCGACCCGGTTTGGCAGAACCGATTTGTTAAAATGAGACAAGTTTATCGGTTGTAGGGGCTAAATCATTGCCTTGGAGTGGCTTAGCCAATTCTCCGGGCAGCCCGGCTCAGCCCGGATTTTTTACCAGCCAATACCAGCTGAATTCCCCGATGACCTCCGCTCCCACAGGGTGCTGCACCCCCGGGCCGGGCTGTCCGCACCCGCCAATCCCGGCTAACATGTTCAAATGTTCACACCCTGACCACCGGATGAAAATTGGATGGCCCGGACCAAGGATGCCACTTCCCTTCCCGCATGGTTGAAGCAGGTCTTCGGCTACGACGCATTTCGCCCCCTGCAACGCGAGATCATGGAATCGTCCCTGGCGGGCCGCGACACGCTGGCCATCCTTCCCACGGGAGCCGGCAAAAGCCTCTGCTACCAGTTGCCGGCCTTGGTCCGCCCCGGGCTGACGGTGGTCATCTCCCCGCTGATCGCCCTGATGAAGGATCAGGTCGACCAGCTCCAAACCGCCGGCGTGGCCGCCACATTCCTCAACTCCTCCCTCGATGGCGCCACCCTCCAGGCCCGCATGGCCGAACTCGACCGGGGCGGGCACAAGCTGCTCTATATCGCCCCCGAGCGAGTGCTGATGGGGAATTTCATGGACCGCCTGGCGCGCTGGGGCGTGGAGGCCCTGGTGGTGGACGAGGCCCACTGCATCAGCGAGTGGGGCCATGATTTCCGGCCCGACTACCGCAACCTGGGCGAATTGCGCGCGGCCCATCCCCGGGTGCCCGTGGTCGCCCTCACGGCCACCGCCACGCCGCAGGTGCGCGCCGACATCATCACCCAACTGCAATTGCAAGATCCCGCGGTCTACCTTTCCAGCTTCAACCGCCCCAACCTGGGATACCGGGTGGTGGAAAAGGCCAAGGCGGTCCGGCAGGTCTGGCAGTTCGCCGCCTCCCGTCCCGACGATTCGGGAATCATCTACTGCCACTCCCGCAAGGGGGCCGAAAGCATGGCCGAGGCCCTGCGGCGCGAGGGCCTGCCTGCCATCGCCTACCACGCCGGCATGGAACCCGACGAGCGCGCCCGCAACCAGGAGGCCTTCATCCGCGACGAGGCCCGCATCGTCTGCGCCACGCTGGCCTTCGGCATGGGCATCAACAAGCCGAATGTGCGCTATGTCATCCACGCCGACATGCCGAAAAATGTGGAAAGCTACTACCAGCAGACCGGCCGCGCCGGCCGCGACGGTTTGGCGGGCGAGTGCCTGCTGCTGTTCTCCCGCGGCGATGTGATGAAGAACCTGAAGTTCCTCGACGACATCACCGACGAGCAGGCAAAACGGATCGCCCGCCGCCAACTCGACCAGATGGCCGCCTACGGCGACGAGCCCGGCTGCAGGCGGGCCTACCTGCTCCGTTATTTCGGCGAGGATTGGCCCGAGGAGAACTGCGGCAACTGCGACAACTGCCTGGAACCGCGCCAGAAACGGGACGCCACCATCGAGGCGCAAAAGCTGCTGAGCTGCATCCACCGCGTCCGCCAGAAAAGCGGCTTCTCCGTCGGGTGGAAACACCTGGCCGAGGTGCTGACCGGTGCCAAAACCGAGCGGATCGGCAAATGGGGGCACGACACCCTCTCCACCTTCGGCATCGGCAAGGACAAGCCCCGGGCCGATTGGGTCGACCTCGGCCGCCAGTTGGAGCGCCTGGGCTTGGCCGAATTGGAACCGGGCGACTTCCCCACCGTGGCCATCACCGAAAAGGGCCTCCAGGCCTTGAAGGATCGCACGCCCATCCTGGTGACCAGCGCGCCCAAACCGCCGGCGCAGGGCGACGGTGCCGAGGCAGCGCCCCCGCGGACGGCGAAGGCCGGGGATCTCCCCTGTGACGAGGGGCTTTTCCAGAAGCTGCGCGCCAAACGCAAGGCCTTCGCCGACGAACGGAACGTTCCGCCTTATGTCATCTTCTCGGATGTGACATTGCGCCATATCGCCCGGACCTACCCGCGCTCATCGGGCGAATTCCTGCGCGTGCCCGGCGTGGGCGAGCGCAAGCTCGAGGAATTCGGCAACGCCTTCATGGAGGTGGTGGACGTCTGGCTGGCCGATCACCCCCGCCAGATGTTCCCCACTCTGAAGCCTGCCAAACCCCAGGCAACACGGCGGGCCGGCCCCGCCGGCGGGTTGGGCGCCACCGCGCTGGAAACGCTGCGCCTGTTCCGCGACGGATCTTCCCCGCAGGAGATCGCGCAGGCGCGCGGCCTCAGCCTGTCCACCATCGAGGGGCACCTGACACAGGCGATCGAGCAGGGGGAAAACCTGGACCCGGCCGCCTTTTACACCCCGGAGGAGGCCGGGCGGATGCGCGCCGCCTTCGCCGGGCACGACGGCATGGCCCTCAGCCCGGTCTTTGAGAAACTGGGGGGTGCCATCAGCTACGGCAAACTGAAAGCCTTCCGGGCTTTCGCCAAGCTGGCTTGAATCGCGCTCGATTGCATCGCCCGCCAATACCAGCCGCTTTCACCACCGGACTGATCGTCACTCACCTCGCCCCGCCCACGCAGAAGAGGTTCTTCTCGGTCCGGATGAACAACCGCCCACCGGAAATGGCCATCGAAGCCTGGGTCGGCTCGGTTAGCGGGTTTTTGGCCAGCACCTTGAACTGGGGCCCGGCCTCGATGACGGTGGTGTC
>CAWUOE010000384.1:0-3901 GCA_963923355.1 uncultured Gemmataceae bacterium
GAGAACCGCCAAATTGGCGCGTGGATCGGCCGCAAGCTGGAACAGGCCCAGGGCAAGTGGACGCTGGTCCTTCCACTGGGTGGCGTCTCGGCACTGGATGCACCTGGCAAGCCTTTTCACAGCCCCGAGGCGCTGGCTGCCCTGGTGGCAGGGCTGACCAGCCAACTTTCCCCCAAATCCGGCCACACCGTGGTGGAGAGCCTGCTGCATATCAACGACCCGGCGTTTGCCGAAACGCTGGTGGCCGAATACCACAAGCTCATCGGCTGACACGCCCACAGCACGGAGTTTTACACATGCCCGGCAAACGACACGACATGCTCACCCGCTTCCGCAAACTGCGGGCTGAAAATGTCCCCATCATCGGCGGCGGTGCCGGCACCGGCTTGTCCGCCAAGGCCGCGGAGGCTGGCGGCATTGATCTGCTGGTGATCTACAACTCGGGCAAGTTCCGCATGGCCGGGCGCGGCTCGTTGGCGGGCATGATGCCCTACGGCAACGCCAACGAGATCGTGCTGGAGCTGGGCCGCGAGGTGCTGACGGTGGTGAAGCACACCCCCGTGCTGGCAGGCGTCTGCGGCACCGACCCTTTCCTGCTGCGCGACCATTTCCTCGACCAGTTGATCTCGATGGGTTTCTCCGGCGTGCAGAACTTCCCCACCGTGGGCCTGATCGACGGCCAGTTCCGCCAGAACCTGGAGGAGACCGACATGGGCTACGACAAGGAAGTGGACCTGATCGCGGCGGCCCACCAAAAAGACCTGTTCACCAGCCCCTACGCCTTCAACCCCGATGAGGCCCGCGCGATGACGAAGGCCGGGGCCGACATGGTGGTGGCGCACATGGGCCTGACCACCGCCGGCACCATCGGCGCCAAGACGGCCCGCACCCTGGACGACAGCGTGCGCGATGTGGGCGCCATTGTCGATGCGGTGAAGACCATCCGGCCCGATTGCCTGGTGATCTGCCACGGCGGCCCCATCGCCGAGCCGGAGGACGCCCGTTACGTGCTGTCGCGCCTGAAGGCCTGCGACGGCTTCTACGGCGCCAGCTCCATGGAACGCCTGCCCACCGAACGCGCCATCCGCGACCAGGTGAAGGCGTTCAAGGAAAAAGTGTGAGTCTTAGTAGCCGGGGCTACTTTCCTCCAGGAAACGACTGGGTTTCAATGCTGGAGAGAACTCTGGAGACCAGGTCTTCCGGACTGGAGAATTTGTCCTCGGCAACGATTACCTCAAACTGGTGGCGAACAAGACCGCCTGGACTATCCGAATCGAAGAAAACCCCTACCGATTGGGTATAGCGTTGGTAGACCGAGCCATCTTGGACTTGGTTGTCAAACGACGCGATCACCTGGCCACCCAATCCTGATACCGTTCCAAAACCGCCGAGATTCAACTTGTCAGCACCAAGTCGGAGGTCACTAAAAACGGTTTGCCCATTGGCCATTTCCGGATTTAAAAGGTACCGCGTGGACTCACCGTCAGAACTTCCTTGGACAACTGTAGGACCGGTCCCTAAAAGCACTGTGGCCAGGGACCCGTCAGCCCGGAAAAGCAGGCTGCCAGCAAGTCCGCTGGCATCGATCAAGCCTGTACCCTGCGAATTGGTTCCGTTAGCTTTTGGAATGATTTGGCAAACACCCATTCCAAACAAGGCGAGCGATTGGCCGTTACCCAAACCGGAATAATTCACTAAAACCGATCCTGTAACGGGTGGAAGTATACCGCCACCTTGCACATCCAAAGCAGGGGCCTGCCGGGGGTAATCCAAAACACCACTCCGCCCGGTCACACCCCAATAGGATTGGTTGGCCGGGTAAACATCGATTGGACTACCCACCGCGGCGCAATGCAAAACCGAGGGAATCCCATCGCCAATGGGTGCCGGAGTACGATCCACGGTGAAAACCTTGTCGACACTCTGGCTTCCATCAGACACCTTGCGGAAAGTAACGAGCGTTGAGGAATCAGACTGCCAAGTACCTGTTCCGGTATCGTCCGCCTGTACCAGCGCGGAAAAAATGCCAATGGCGGCAGCATCCCCACCCGCAAATGCCGCTGACATCAAAAATGCGGCATTCCACTGGGACCAAAATTCATCCCCGACCTGGACCCCGAACGCCGCATCCGATGAGGTTATCCTCAGCTTGGCCCCAAACAAGCCCGTGGCCTTGCGAAAAATGGCCGTTTGCTGTCCACCTTCTTGAAAGTTTTGATAACTCGCCCATAGCGCGCTTTTGCACACTTGCTGCTGAAGGTTTATTGATTGGTTCCCCACCGGGTCCGGGGCGACCCGCGAATCGTTCATTCCCAAGGTGGCATCCAGTGGGCTGCGCATCGCCAGGTAAAGGGAAAGTTGCTCCTCTTGAAACTGGTCTATGTGCTGGCCAATCAATGGATTTGCCTTCTGGTCAAAGCCATCCTCCAGCGCAATCGATTCCTGATGCAGAAAAACCGCCGCAGCCCCGCGACTGATAGATGTAATCAACCCACCCGCATCCAATTGGATGCCGAAAAATTGGTTCAAGGTATCACGGGTAAAGGCGATCCGGGTGTCGTCAGGGGTGGTTCCCTTAATTGAACCGGCCAAGCCTTTCCATTGCCCGAATTGCTCTGCAAATGGATTCCCGGAAACAGCCTGGCCGACCCGGGCCAGATCTGTTCGGAAGGCACCCGGCGTGTTGAGTCCATCGACCGGATAGAAGGAAACACCCGAGGTGCCCGAATATTCCAGCCCAGGATCATTAGGTTTCAAAGGGTCTGGAAAATCATGCACCCGAAGTTGAGAAACAATGCTTCCAGGATTGACCGGATTGGACCCGGTTTGGACCGCGCGTATTTGGCTGGCAAGCGCATTGGCTTGGGCGGAGTAGTAGGCGCCGTAATCCTCCGGCCTGGTCAGTATGTCCAGGCCGATACGTTTTTGCCACCAGGCAATTTCACCGGGATAAGTTCCTTGATCGATTGAATTTCCAGCCCGTGCCGCCCCCTCCTGGGAGGCGAAAAAACATTTCACCGCATCATCAAATTCAAAATCCGGGCGGGACAGGGCCTGGATCCATCCCTGGCTTTCCTCGCCGCTGTTTCCCCGCCCAAGAATGCCGTGGTAAAGCTCTTCCACCACAAAAAGGGATAAATCCCGACTACGCATGAAGCTCCATGCCATGTCCACCCGGGAAACACCTGCTTCCAGGGCCCGGAGGTTGGCAACAAAGCCTTGAGAGTCCGGATGGTGGCCCAGGACATTCAAGTAAAGCCAATTCAAGTATTCGGCGTTCCCCATTGATCCGCTGTGCTCGGGGGAACCCAGAAAACCCCCGACAAGTTGCTCCTCAGGAGCTCCACGATTCGCGGCGGCAAGGAATGAATGCAAACCCGCAGGATCTGGTTCCCGACCCAAAAGAATCCGGTAGTAACTGGTAATCACCGAAGTGTTGTGTTCATTCGAGTCCAGAATGGCGTCGGCAACGCTCGAAAGGGGCCGCCCCTGTTCCATTTGCTGGACAAAGTGCGCGTAACCTGCTGGATCAGGGTCGCGGTTCAGGCCGTATCTGTAAAGATTCTGTATTTGGCTTCCAAAAATGGAACCCGCAGGAACAAGCCTGCCTTCCAATGGCTCAAGAAACGGCCTAACAGGGCTCTTCTGGAATATTTTTTTTGGAAGCACTCTTGCCGCAGGATGTTCCATGGCAAAACCCCTCCGGCAGAAAAGGCCTGAGCCTTGGGTACTGGGTACCCCGGCCCATACATCCTATGCGGCGGGGGGTGATAGCTGTCACGCACCGCGCTTCGGCCTGCCCGGCCAGGTCCATGGGTTTTGCCTGAATTCGCTGTCGATCAGTTCGAATAGCGCCGGGTCGTGCGCCTTCAGCTTCTCGCGGGTGTCGATGCCGTTGTGC
>CAWUOE010000385.1:0-3882 GCA_963923355.1 uncultured Gemmataceae bacterium
TGTATAAGAGACAGGGGTGGCATCGTCGCGGCATGCCACCATGAAAAACAGGTCGGTTGGTTGATTATCCGGTGAACCGAATTGAAGGGGGGATGCCAGTCGGGCGAATGCAAGGACCGACTCACCTAATTCCGCTTTCAGGCGCCGGCTGGGGTGGGGTATGGCCACACCCCCGGGTTGGGCGGTGCTGCCACGCTCCTCACGCTCGCGCAGGCTTTCAAGCAAAGCAACGGGATCCCATACTTGCCAGGATTGTTCAGCCAAAGCGGCCAATTCCCTCAACAGGGAGGACCGTGTTCCGGCCCTCAGGTTAAGGCTCACGCAGGCTGGGGGCATCAGGGCGGAAAGCAAAGACCTCGGTTCACCAAAACCGACCTCCGAGGAATCGACCGCAGCCTGCACCGCCTCGGAAAAGCTGAGGCTACCCACTTCCATGCGGCTGAGTTCCTCATCGGAATACCCGGGCAAGTTGGTTTCAAGCCAACGGGTGACTTCCGCACGGGCAAAACGCCATTCCCCTCCGACCTTCCTGCCCGGAAGGTCGCCTTGCAGAGCCAATTTTTCAACCACCCGGGGGTCGCGCTGCAGGAAGGCGGCCAATTCACGGATGGTGTAGGACTCTTTCTGCATAAGGGTTCTGGGTTCTCCTGCTTTCCGAAATGGCAAAAAAGATCCCGGCGACAAAATGCCGCCGGGATCTTCATTATCGGCAAAAGGGGGTGTTCCGGACAAGGGCCGAAATAAATTACCCAGAAATCTTCAATTGCCCAATATTCCCTTTTGACTAATTCGGGCCGGTCAGACCAGGTAGGGTGAAGCCCCGTCCATCCTTCAGCAACTGGGTTTGAGCCTGGGTCTGCTGGCTGAGGCCCCAGAGGCGGATGAAGCCCTTGGCGGCTTCGTGGTCGAATTGGTCGCCGCGTTCGTAGGTGGCCAGCTTGTGGCTGTACAGGCTGTGCTCGCTCTTGCGGCCCACCACGGTAGCCTGACCCTTGAACAGTTTAAGTCGTACCTGACCACTGACAAATCGCTGGTTGCTGGCTACAAAAGCGGCCAAATCCTGGTGGAATCCGCTGAACCAGAGTCCGTTGTAGACCAGATCTGCGTACTCCTGTGAAACGATTGTTTTGAACCGTTGGGCCTGCTTGCTGAGGCAGAGGGATTCCAATTCGCGGTGGGCGGTGTGGAGGATGACAGCGGCCGGTGCCTCATATAGCTCGCGACTCTTGATTCCCACCAGGCGATTTTCAACATGGTCAATCCGGCCAATCCCGTGTTCGCCACCCAGCTTGTTCAGGCTTTCCAGCAAGGCGACACCGTCGATGGGCTTGCCATTGAGGGCGGTGGGGCGTCCTCCCTCGAAATCGACCGTGATTTCAGCAGGCTTGTCCGGGGCCTTGGCAGGGCTGACGGTCCACCCGAAGGCTTCTTCTGGAGGCTCGGTCCAGGGATCTTCCAGAACCCCGGCCTCGCAAGACCGGCCGAACAGGTTGATGTCGAGGCTGTAGGGGCTTTTCACCGTGGCCTCGACAGGAATATTGTGCTTGGTGGCGTATTCCAGCGCATCGTCCCGGGTCATTTTCCATTCGCGGACCGGGGCAATAACCTTCAGGTCGGGCGCGAGGGTCTGGAAGGTGACATCAAACCGCACCTGGTCATTCCCTTTGCCGGTGCACCCATGGGCAACTGCAACCGCGCCATGCTCGCGGGCCGCATCGACCATCAGTTTGGCAATGAGTGGGCGTCCCAGTGCGGTGGCCAGCGGATATTTGCCTTCGTACAAGGCGCCCGCCATCAGTGCCGGAAAGACGAAATGATCGACAAAAAGGGCGCGGGCGTCCATGGTGACCGCATCAACAGCCCCGGTGGCGAGGGCCTTTTTCTTCACGCGGTCGAGATCGCGCACTTCGCCGAGGTCCACCGTGAAAGTGACCACGTCCAAATCGTATTTTTCCTTGATCCAGGGGACCATGACCGAGGTGTCGAGCCCGCCGGAATAGGCCAGGACCACCTTTCCTTTTGAGCCGCCCTTTTTCGCCTTCGTATCCTTATCCGTGGTAGCCATGCGCGTGCGTGCGTCCTTTGGGGTGGTTCAGAATTCAGGACGGCCGAATCACCCTGATTCTGGCGGTCCAAAGCGGAAACCCACTAGGGGGAAGGATAGATGACAGGACAGGGGGTGGCCAAGGCTCTCATGTTTGTCCTGCCGCCCCGGCTGTGCCAGACCATGATCCTCCAGGCCTTGGACGAGTCCCCGAGCGAATGCTGCGGCTTATTGGCTGGCAAACGTCACGACAGGGGCTGGGTTGCAGAAGATGTCTTTCCCCTCGTGAATGAATTGAAAAGCGCCACGCGCTTTCGATCGGAGCCGCGGAGCCTGCTGTCAGCCCTGAGGTTGATCGAGCACCGGGGTCTGGATGTGGTGGGGATTTATCATTCCCATCCGAAAACGGATGCCATCCCCAGTCGGACGGATTTGGCCTGGCGATGGGCGGAAGGGGTGGCGGATCTAATCATTTCCCTGTCTGGAGAAATCCCCGTGGTGAGGGCCTGGAGTTTGCGGGAACGGGACTTTGAGGAGTTGCAGCTGAATTCTGGCGAAAACTACGGGGATTAGGAGAGTTTGTTTGTCATCACTCCTCGGTTCTACTGGAAAGGTTAAGAGATAGCAGCGATTTCCAGAATGTTTTCAAGGTTTTTCTTTCCCTTGGTTTCAACCCAGAGAAAACAATGGCGACATTATCATCCCTGACCTTGGCTTTGGCCTGCACACTGATTTTTCAAACCAAGGCGGAGCCCTACACCCACGGGAAGGATTCCCAAATTCAGGCTGGGGTCCCACAGGGAGCTGTGACCCGCTACGAGCACACCAGCCAAGTGTTCCAGGGAACCTCACGAAGTTGGTGGCTGTACTTGCCAGCCCAGCCAGACCAGGCGGGGCCCCTGTGCGTGATGGTTTTTCAGGACGGGGAGTGGTACCAGCAGCGGAATGGAGATTTCAGGGTTCCAGTGGTCTTGGACAACCTGATCCACCAGAAAAAAATCCCGCCCATGGCTGTGGTTTTCATCAATCCTGGCGTTTTTGGGGAACAAGGACCCGACGGCAAACGGCGGAGCAACCGTAGTTTTGAGTACGACACCCTTTCGCCTCAGTACGCCCAGTTTTTGGAAAAGGAATTGCTGCCGGCTGCCGCTGAAAAAGCAAAGGAATCCAAGGCTGTTTTGAGGACAGATGCCCCGGGCCGCGGGATAGGCGGGATCAGTTCTGGGGGCATTTGCGCCTTCACGGTTGCCTGGCAGCGACCGGATCAATTCAGCAAAGTATTAAGCCATGTGGGCAGTTTCACCAATATCCGCGGCGGGGATGTGTACCCGGGAATGGTCCGCAAGACGCCGGGAAAGCCAATCCGGGTGTTTCTGCAAGCTGGCGAGAACGATTTGGACAACCAGCATGGGCACTGGCCTCTCGCTAATCAGCAAATGGCTGCTGCCCTGCGATATGCCAAATATGACTACCGTTTTGAGATGGGAACAGGTGGACATAACGGCAAGCATGGTGGCGCTGTTTTGCCCGATTCCTTGGTTTGGTTATGGCGGGACACGCCTCAGGCACCCCAGAGTAAGTAATTTGGATCAATTTCCACCGGTCTTTTAAATCACAAGTTCCAGCAAAATCTGGCTGGGGAAATAAGTGGCGATAAACTCATCTCATTTTATCTATTCTTCCCAACCGGATTTTCGACTCAAAATCGCTGGTGTGTGAATAATCCCCAGCCTTTTTGATGCGAAAACCTTGCTCATGGATGTCAGAGAGCCTAGGGTAACCATGTGCCTGACTTTTCCGGTTATGCCGGTTATGCGGGCGAATTGGCTAGGAAAGTC
>CAWUOE010000386.1:0-3882 GCA_963923355.1 uncultured Gemmataceae bacterium
GCAGGCAGAAATCAGTGGTAATTCAATCCGGTCCCCATTCGAACCCCTGAAACCATATCTCGTAATTCAAGCAATCCCATGGTGTGAGGTATGATACCTTCAGCGGCTGGAGGGCTGTCATGGAAATTTTGATGGGCCATTTGGGTTGGATCTTTCTGGCCACGACTTTCATCGTGGTCAGCTTGATGGCAGCATTTTTCCAAAAAATGGCCTGCGGTATTTGTGGTGAAGGCCTGCCTACCAACAAGAAAGCGATAGTTCTCGCAGCAATCACGCTCCTTCTGACTTATTTGGCTTGGGATTTTTCCGGTTTCGGTATGGTTCGTTTCAGCAAGGAGGCGTTCCGGCCGGAATACCGTGAAATGATCCACAATCTTACCTACCCCACTTGGGCGCAACTCCCTCTGAATGTGAAGGTGGATGCCGTGGGATATGTACCCATGGTCAACAAATTGCCCTACATTTTCGCTCTCTGCGTGGCTGGGGTTTGCACGGTTTTCGGACTGACTGTCACATTCCGGGTCGGCCTTGTCATTTTGGTCCTGCAAGCCACCATGACCTTAACAGCTTTTGCGATCGCCAATTTCCTTCTCGGGTTCACCACTCACTTCCTTGTATCCCGATTTCCCAAGGAATCGGCTGAAGTCCGGGACAAGATACTCGCCTACACTCGGCCGGTGGCTGGAACCCATGGCCATATCCCTGATAATTCGGCATCCGACCGAGACGTTCAAGGCGCACGAATCCACCGGAATTTGGTGAAGGCCGCTGGCAAGGGCCCATCCAATTCAGAGCCCTCCCTCCCTCCAACATTCAAAGAGGGGGGCTCGGAAAATTCAGGCAAACCTGAGGGGTCAAAAGCCGGCCAGCTATTCTCCCTCGCATATGACAATTATCTGCAAATGAGTGAGTTTTCGTCTGGCTATCTTGGCCGAATCAACCAAAGCTTTGCGCCCATATCCGGGCTGCTTCCGGATAAAATCCGTCATTTCCTGGAAAGCGGAGGATGGTGGCTCATCATTGGTCTGGCCCTTGCCGTTATTCTTCGTTGGCTTGCAAAGGTAATTTCAAGGGTACGCAAGACCCTGCGAAAAAAGGGAACCGGACGTAAAATCGGCGGGCCAACCGGGACTATCAAATTGGCCGAGATGCCCCCAGCCCCCAGCTCCCCCGGGGATAATTACCTCGCAATCAAGGGCATTCCCGGCAGGGTCAGGGTTTTTGTCATGAGTCCGGGGGGAAGCGAAGCCGGTGAATTGAATGCAGGTATGGCGGAATCCGTAGCTGACCATATCAAACCGGGTTTAGGTTTAATTCTGGATAACGATTTTCCATTGGTCAAAGTCTGGAACAGGCAATACAGTTCTTCAGGCTTTCCCTACCATTTTTTTTCAAAAGTTGTCTCGCCGGACAAAAAGGGAAACCTTTCCAACTGGTCACTACTTGCGGGCACGGTTTCCCTGGGCAAGTTCAAGGTGCATGTAGGCATGGCCATAGAATTCATGGAAAAAAACAATTTGGGTTGGCTCGAAATTAAGCCCGACCAATGGATGAATGTTTTGGAAGTTCGCCAATCCGTCAGGCGCAATCACTCTGCCTGAGCTTTTTTTGCAAGCCAGGCGTTCAGGTAGTAACCCCCCATCGCACCAAGACCCAAAGCGATCAGGGGCATGATGTCTCCCACCAGCCAAAGTCCCAGCAAAAGCAGCATGACTGTGGCCAGCGCGCCAGTTGACAAGAAGATCAATTCCCTGGGAGATATACCCACCTTCTCCAACAGTTTGTTGATCTTGGTTGAAAACCAATCAACTTCCTCATCGTCTTCTGACTCCGCTGCTCCTGATGCTTGGCGGGTTTTGGCAAGTGGCGTCAGTTCATTCAAGGGGTCTTGGCCCTTTACCTGCCCGCCGTCTCCCTCATCGGTTGCAATGAGAATGCGAAGGGCTTTCCCAGCCACCTTTGCGTCCGGGAAACGAATTTCCGGATTTGGGTTAGTGAGTTGGTCCACAAAATCAGCAATGAACTCAGGCAGGTCCGGCATCAAAGGCGCCACCGTACTCCTGCTGTTTCCACCCTCAGGGAAACCAGACCCCGTGACCGCCTGGTACATCGCCTTGCCTATGCAGTAAACCTCCTCAGGATGGTTCGGAGGGTTGCCCGCATTTTTGAGATGGTCCCAATCGGACCCGATGCCCGCCTTGAGGATCTTGACCACACGGCCCTCGCTTTTACCCGGCTCAATTGCCAGGAAAATCGAATTGAGGTCCACCTTTCCGACAGGTAATCCAGACTCGTGGAGGGATTGGGCAGCCGCCAAAACCGTGGCAAATATTTTGCAGGCCTTGTGTGGATCAACCTTCCCTCTCTTTGCCATCGCAGTCGTCAGTGAGCAACCTTCCCACCATTGCCAGACAATAAACGGCCGACCTTCGTGTATTCCACAATTCACGGGCTTTTGAATGTGGTTGTTCTCAATTTTTGATAATCGATCAACCAGTTTCCGAAGGCCCGGTAGCTCCGTGGATTTGGATTCGGCCCCCCCCTCTGTTTTCTGGCCGAACTGGATTACGACCTGACGATTTAAAGTGTCATGCCCCACGTAGGAGCCTGCGAACGGACCATCAACTACCCTCTCACGGACGACAAATTCATTCAGACGCAGGGATTCCGACCTTCCCGCAAGTATTTGTTCACCTTGAAACGCGGTGATGAACTGGTTGGTCACCAACCACTTCAGGCAATGACTGGAAGAATCGAGGTGAGGCCGGTCTGGTTTGTTCCATCGCTTGCGGGCATTTTCCAAATCCACTGTTCCCAGAAGACCGAACTTTTCCAAAGTTTCAAAAACCTGGGCAGCGCTCTTCACCATGTTGTCCGCCTTTTTAAAACTTCTGGAACGGCTTTGGTCTGCTTCAACCTTACCATTGCCGGTTACCATTGTCCGTCATGATGGTTGCCGTCGTTCAAAAACAATTCACACGTGGACTTTGGATGGAATTTCGGCGGGTTGTAATAAAGGCAATCAATTTCTAAAAAATGGAATTGGTCTCGTTATCCATCAGAGTCTACTGTTTTCGAATTCACATTTTTGGTCCTTTCCCCAGATTCGCGGTGCAGCAAATGCGTCATGTCCTTTCAGCTTTGGTCCACAATCAACCAGGCGTTCTAGCTCATGTGTCAGGAATGCTAGCAAGCAGAGGCTTTAATATAGAAAGCCTTGCAGTTGGTGAGACCGAAGACGCCAATCTCTCCCGTATGACCTTCGTGGTACATGGGGATGACGGCACTATGGAACAAGTAGGGAAACAGCTGCGAAAAATCGTAACTGTAGTCAAGGTTCAAGACATCAGCAGCGAGGATTTTGTCGAGCGGGACCTCATGCTGATCAAGGTGAGTGTTTCCCCTGCACAAAGGGTTGAAATAACCCTTTTGGTTGAAATGTTCCGTGGGAAGGTAGTGGATGTCTCCAATACCAGCTTGATCATCGAAATCAGTGGTACTGAACAGAAAATCATCGCCTTTATCGACCTGATGCGCCCTTATGGCATTATCGAGCTGGCTAGAACCGGGAGAATAGCACTGGTTCGTGGCGTTTCCCATCAGTTGGAGTCCTGAGATGCCTTCCATGAACTCAACGCCGGCGGGTGTTGAAAAATCGGCGACTCGTGATTTTCCGGAGGTGGCTAACCTTCTTCGGAAAATTCAGCCAGGTGACAGAATCAAGGTGTCACGAACCTTGAAGGTCAACTGTGGCCATTCATGGCCATTCACGGTGGAGGGTGAGTTTGTTCAGGCCAATCACCTCCGTACCGGTTTGGCAACAGACCGTGTCCCCGAAGACGACATCATCTTGATTTGCTTGCATATCAAGAAAGACAATGG
>CAWUOE010000387.1:0-3867 GCA_963923355.1 uncultured Gemmataceae bacterium
TTGCGCGCAGGCGGATGAGCTTCGATGCGGGCCCAAGCCTGTTGGCCCTCGGGGCGAGGATACGCCCAGCGGCAGATTCCCTGCGCGATGCGGTGGTTTGGATGGCTCGCCAAAGTCATTTCGCCATGCCCTCAAAATTAGCCCAAACTGCCGACTTTCACCCTTGAACTGACCTCAGGGCGCTCAATTATCCTGGTTCAGCCGTTTCACCTTGTTACAACCACCGGAAATTACTTAGTTTAAGGCTTAGGAGTGATCCAGGGATGGATGGTCCCCTCAAGGACTATTGGCTCTTAGGGAAGGGATTCCAGTGTCGGTGATCCGACCAGCCTTTGCCGCTGAACGTGTTGTTCCCGTTTCGGCGCAAAACGAAAACCTGAAAGCGATGGCTTCCAAGGCGCGCGATCGCGCAGCGGATTGGCTGTTGTACGCCCAGAAACCGGATGGCCACTGGGTCGCCGAGCTGGAAGGCGACACCATCCTGGAGTCGGAATATATTCTTTTGATGGCGTTCTTCGGCCGGGAAAACGAGCCGGACTGCCTGCGCGTTGCCAAATCCATGGCCACCCAGGTGCTGCCCGGGGGCGGGTGGGCGATTCATCCGGGAGGAAAACCTGACATTAGCGCCTCGGTGAAGGCTTACTTCGCGTTGAAGCTGACCGGCACCAGCATCGACGAGCCCTTCATGCTTGCCAGCAAAAGGGTCATCCTGGAACTCGGAGGCGCACAAGCCTGCAACAGTTTCACACGCTTTTATCTGGCCCTGCTCGGCCAGTTGACATATGACTCCTGCCCAAGCGTTCCACCGGAAATCATGCTCCTGCCGCGCTGGTCTCCGGTGCATTTGGGAGAAATGTCCAGCTGGACTCGCACGATTGTGGTGCCCTTGGCAATCGTCTCCGCCTGCAGGCCGGTGAAAGAGATTCCGGCAGAAAAAGGCATTCGCGAACTGTTCCTGGAAGATCCGCTGAAGGCACGCTGGCCTTCCCCCCCCCCCCGCCAATGGGTCAGTTGGACCAATTTTTTCCTGGGTGTGGATGCTGGCTACAAGTTCCTGGAACCCGCCCTGAAAGCAACCGGTTTGCGCGACAAGGGCCTGAACCGATGCCTTGCCTGGATGCGGGAAAGGTTTCAGGGATCCGATGGATTGGGCGCGATTTTCCCGCCCATGATTTACACGATTCTCGCCCTGGAATGCATGGGGGTTCCCTCGGATTCGGAAGAGGCCGCCTGGGCGCGTAAGCAGCTTGAGGACCTGAAGCTGCGCGATGCCGATCTCACTTGGCTCCAGCCCTGCGTATCCCCGGTTTGGGATACGGCTCTTTCCTTGAACGCTTTGGCCGAGGCGAACCTCGGTGCCAAGGACCAGGCCGTGGAAGCCGCCGGGGAGTGGCTGCTGGGTCGTGAGGTGCGCCGCAAAGGGGATTGGTCCGACCGCGTTCCAGACTGCGAACCTGGCGGTTGGGTTTTTGAATACAACAACGCTTTTTATCCGGATACGGACGACACTGCCATGGTGCTCATGGCTCTGACGCGTACCGGTTTGGCCGCCAAACCGGATTACCAGCCCGCCGTCAAGCGCGCCATTCATTGGCTGGTGGCAATGCAAGATGACAATGGCGGCTGGGCTGCCTTTGACCGTGGCATCAACCGCGAGTTTCTGGAAAAAGTGCCCTTCGCCGACCACAACGCCATGCTGGACCCATGCTGCCCGGACATCACCGCCCGGGTGCTGGAAGCCTTGGCCCCGCATGGCATGGTTCAGGGTGATCCCCTTGCAGACAAAGCCATCGAATTCCTTCGGTCGCGCCAAGAAAGCTTTGGCGCCTGGATTGGACGCTGGGGTGTGAACTACCTGTATGGCACTTGGCAGGTATTGGCGGGCTTGCATGCCTGCGGCGTTTCCCCCAAAGACCCCATGGTGTCACGGGCCGCGAACTGGCTGGAATCGGTGCAGCAACCATCCGGGGCCTGGGGCGAGGGATGCGAGAGCTACGAAGACAAGTCACTGGCGGGTATCGGGCAAGCAACCGCTTCGCAAACCGCATGGGCCCTGCTGGGCCTGATTTTTGCCGGTCGAGCCGAAAGCGCGGCGGCGCGGGCTGGCGCGCGGTGGCTTGCGGAAACCCAGCGGGACGGAACCTGGGAAGAGGAGCCGTTCACAGGCACCGGGTTCCCGAAAGTTTTTTACCTGAAATACCACTACTACCGGCACTATTTCCCGCTCATGGCTCTTGGCCGATGGGTCAAGGCTGTGGGCGAGCCTCCGCTTGAACAAGGCGTCTCTTGATCAATCCGTTCATGGATAGAAACCAGTTTTCCAAGGAGTTAGGACATGCGCTTTCCCCTCTCGCTGACCACCTCGATGGCGGGCTACATCGCAAAAAACAAAATAACCGGGCGGAAAAAGTTCCCCCTGGTGCTGATGCTTGAACCGCTGCATGCATGCAACCTGACTTGCACCGGTTGTGGTCGTATCCGTGAATACGCCCCAACCATCAAGGAAAAATTGACCGTCGAGGAATGCCTTGCCAGCGTGGACGAGGCCGGAGCGCCCATTGTCAGCATCTGCGGCGGGGAACCCTTGATCTATCCAGAAATCGGCGAGCTGGTCTCCGGGATTCTCCAGCGCAAGAAACACATCTACCTGTGCACCAATGGTGTGTTTTTGGAAAAGAAGCTGGACGAGTTCAAGCCGACTTCACGCTTCTTTTTCAATGTCCACCTGGACGGTCTGGAAAAAACCCACGACATCATGGTGGAGCGCGAAGGCGTCTTCCAGAAGGCTGTTGCAGGCATCAAGGCCGCCAAAGCCCGCGGTCACCTGGTTTGCACCAACACCACGATTTACAAGGAAACCGACTTGGCCGAAATCGATGAGCTGTTCGGCTTTCTCTCCTCCATCGGGGTGGACGGTTTCATGGTGAGCCCTGCCTACGGCTACTCGGCCGTGCACGAAACCAATCCGGAAGGCGCCCAGGAAATATTCATGACCAAAAAAGACATCCATGAGAAGTTCTCGGCGGCCCAAAAACTGTTCGCCAAGCACCGGATGATGAGCTCGCCGATTTACCTAGATTTCCTTGCCGGCAAGCGGGATCTTTCCTGCGCCGCATACGCCAACCCCACCCGCAATGTGAAAGGGTGGAAGGGGCCGTGCTATCTCATCACCGACAAACACCATGACAGCTTCCAGGGCTTGGTCAACGAGACCAACTGGGACGCCTATGGCCATGGGAAAGACGCCCGGTGCGAGAACTGCCTCATGCACTGCGGGTTTGAGATCTCCGCGGCATTGGGCGTGAACGCCAAGCTGGGTGATACCCTCAGGATGATCGCCTGGCAGGTTGCTTGATTTTCTGGTGGCAACGGGCAACGGCCTGGTAGTCTGCGCCTTGGCGCGAGAATGTGCCAAGATTGCCCGAGCTGCCTTTCCGTTTCCGGTCATCACCATGGGCCCCGGCGATCATTTCGCCGGGGCTTTTTCTTCCCATCTCAGTAGGCTAGACCCGAATCCAGCTTGGGTCCTATTGGCTGGATATTCAGGCTCCCTTAGCCCTGGGGTTGGCCCTGGCGAATTGGTTCTTGCCTCCGAGGTCCAAGACCCGATGGGGAACCGGGCCACTCCCACCTGGTTGGTACCAAATCTTGCCAAGGCAGGTTGTCGCCAACACCGTGGACCGATTTTTGCTGCCAACAGGCTGGTTGCCAAGCCAAAGGAAAAGGCCGATCTGGGCAAAAAAACCGGGGCTTTGGCAGTGGATATGGAGAGTTTTTCCTTCGGATCTGCCTGCAGCCGGTTGGGTATTCCCTGGGCGATTGTTCGGGTCGTTTTTGATTCCGTGGATGATCCCCTCCACCCCAACA
>CAWUOE010000388.1:0-3855 GCA_963923355.1 uncultured Gemmataceae bacterium
CACAAGGAGTATCGTCGGCAGCGTCAGATGTGTATAAGAGACAGCACCGGCACCAGGCTCTCGGGCTGGATCTTGTCCCCGGCCACCAATCGGGTCAGGGCCTTGCCCACCTCGGGGGAATCGACCTGTTGCAGCGCGAACAGGAAATCGTTTGCAGACACGCCGGCGGGTTGCCCCTTGTCCAGCGACGCCAGCCACACCGGATAGGTCTCCTGCAGGCAGAGCCACAGGGCGTAATCAAGCCAGCGGTCCATCGGCTGGCTGCGCGCACCCAGAGCCAGCCAGGCCGATTCCTCATCCCCGATGCGGCCCAGGGCGCTGACCGCCTCCAGCCGCACCAAGCCGTCCGCATCACGGACCGCCTCACCCAGTTTCTTCAAGACCCACTTCCGGTTGGAGATCCCCTTCATCTCCTCGTGGAAGGCGAGCACCCGAACGCCGGCGGCGCGGAACCGGGCATCGGAACTGGCCAGCAGCCGGGCGACCAGCGTGGAGTCCATCTCGTCAAACGCCTGCAGGGTCCAAACCGCATCCAGCAGCAACAGCTCGTTGTCGGCGGGGATGTCCCGGATGAATCGCCTCAGGTCCGCCATCACCTTGTCCTTGCCGCGCTCCACCAGGACGCGGCGGGCATTGTGCCGACGGGGTGTCTCGGGGTCGCCCAGCATGGCGAGCAGCTCGCTGTTGGCTTTTTTGGTGAGGTCCTCCACCGGGGCCAGGGGACGGCCCTTGGCGGTGACCCGCCAGATGCGGCCATGCGTCTTGTCGCGGCGCGGGTCGCGGAAATCCACCTCGCCGTGCTGGATGATGGGGTTGAACCAGTCGGCCATGTACAGCGCGCCATCCATGCCCATGCGCACATCGATGGGGCGGAAGGCGGGGTGGTTGGTCACCACCAGTTCGGGCATCTGAGTGGAGATGAAACCGGACCCCTCGCGGGTCAGCTTGAACCGGCAAACCCGGTGCCCGCGGAAATCGCAGGTGATGGCGTCACCCTGCCAGTCAGCCGGGAAATTGCGACCCGACACCAGCTCCAGGCCGCAGTGCTTCGGGCTTCCCGGGTTCAGGCCGGGCAGGATGCGGGACGCGCCCACGGCGGTCATGTAACTGGCCCGGGGCACCACATAGTTGATGCCCTCGCCGCCGGCGCCATCGGTGGCGAAGGAGACGCCGTGGCGGTCGTGGTGATGGCCCCAGGGGTTCACCAGGCCACGCTGGAACACCTCCAGGGTCTGGTTGCCCGGGTGGTAACGCCAGATGCCGCTGCCATTCAGCCGGCGGGGTCCGTAGGGGGTCTCCAGGTGGCTGTGGATATAGATCGACTGGTTGAAGTAGAGCCGGCCGTCGAAATGCCAGCGCACGGTGTGCACCATGTGGTGGGTGTCCTCGGTGCCGAAGCCGGAGAGGAACACGGTGCGCTTGTCGGCCTTGCCGTCGCCATCGGTGTCTTCCAGGAAGACCAGGTCGGTGGAATCGACCACGAAGGCACCGTTGCCGGCGGGTTCCACGCCCGTGGGGATCAGCAAACCCTCGGCGAAGACGGTGGTCTTGTCGGCCTTGCCGTCCCCGTCGGTGTCTTCCAGCACCAGGATGCGGTCGTTCGCCTTCTGCCCGGGCAGCACCTGCGGGTAGGTCTCCGAGCAGGCCACCCACAGCCGCCCCCTGATGTCAAAGCTCATCTGGATCGGCTTGGCCAGGATGGGATCGGCGGCGAACAGGTTCACCTCGAACCCGTCGGCCACCTTGAAGGTCTGCCGCTCCTTCTCGGGGTCGGTCTCCACGGTGCCGGAAAAATTGCGCTGCGCGCGGGCCTGCAGGCCCAGCGCCGCCGCGGCCACCAGGGCCAACCATTGCCAACGCGCGCCCGTCCGGTTGATTCGGTTCATTGCTTGGCCCCCGCCAGTGACTTCCAGGTGATCTCGGTGTTGAATCGCGCCGCCTCGGCGATCTTCTTCTCCGCCTGGTCCACCAGGGGATCGAACATCGGGATCTCGCGGGCGTTGTTCCCCTGCTCGTGCTTGCGGAAGCCGAACAGGTAGGTCTCGTTCTGCGGCCGCCACCGATGGAAGAACAGCATGTCCTTGTCCGCCACCAGTTGGCGCAGATTCTCGTAGGCCCGCCCCACGGGCAGGTCGGCAACCAGCCCGTCCGGCCCATTGTTGACCACCGACTTGATCCCGCCGGACTCAAACTCATACCGGCCTGCTTCGGCCGCCTTCCACCGGAAACGAAGCGTCTGGTTGGCGGGAGGCACCAGATCGGAGCTGACCTTCAGGCTGCCACCCTCCCGGGTGACCCGGATCGGTCCGGAAACCACCCTGGCCTTGCCCGTTTCCAGTTCGACCTCCCAGGGCGAATCCTCGACGAGGCCCAGCGCCTTGGCAAACCGGCCCGCCGTTTTCTCATAGCCCGTGGCCGTCAGATGGATGCCGTTGGGGCTGTCCGACTGGGACTGGATGCCGTCCATAAGATTTTCGAGCTCGACCACCTGGCACTTTTTGCCGGAGGCGATTTCCCGGACCACGCCGTTGTAGGCGCGGATGTTCCGGTTCTGTTGCTCCGGGTCCGGCAGCCGTGCCGACACCTTGGGCATCAGCGGGGCGGTGAGGAACACCAGGCGGGCCCCGGTGGGTACCAGGGCCTGGATCAGCCGCTCGTAGTCCCTGCGGAATTCACCCAACCCCTTCTCGCCGGCGAACGACTCGTTCAGGCCGTAGGCGAGGAGGAGGACGTTCGGCTTCAGCCGCAGCGTCTCCTTCACCAGCGCGTTGAACCCGTCGTTGGGCGTCCCGAAAACGGCGCGGGCCTCGCCCCGCACGGTGTCGCCGCTCCAGGCCAGGTTGCGCCAGACCAGGGAGCACCCGGGCATCCGGCGAATCACCTCGGTCTCCCACCGGGCGGTGCGGATCTCCTGTTCGATCAATGCCCCTCCCAGCACGACCACGCGGTCACCCGGACCGGGCACCCATTGCTGAGGGGCTAGAAGTCCGAGGCAACAAACCAGGGCTATGTTCATGGCATCACCAGGCGGGGAAGGACCGAGGGGCGGGCCTGACAACCCGACCGACCGTCCAAGGCAGAACCTCATTCAAAACGATCTTGCGGCGGGAATCAAACCACCGCCTCCGGGGGTAATGTCAGGGTTTCAGCAGATCGTCGAGCAGGCGGTTGACCAGCTCCTTGCGCAGGCTCTCCAAACGCCGGGCCTGGGATTCCTGCTCGCGGAGGATGCCCCGCAGCCGGGTCACCTCGCGGTTCAGGTCGGAGGCGCCCCCCATCGCATCCAGGATCTGGTCCAGGAAACGGACCAGGTCGCGGGCCCGTGCCGAGGTGTCGCGCATGCGACTGACCCTCTCACTGGCCGGCGCGTTGGCGTTGCGCGCCCGGTTGAACTGCTCGATGGCACCGTCGAGCGCGCCGATCATTTCCCGGTTGAGCTGGCCCAGCAGGGAGGCCACCAAGGTCTGCTCCCGCTTCACCTCGAAACCGGCCAGCCCGGTCTGGCGCAGGAGGCGCAGGTAGGCCTGCTCGATCTCACGGCCCCGGCCGCGCGTTTCCTCCAGCAGGCGGGTGATGCTGTCACCGTCCCGTCGCAGCGGATCCAGCCGGTTTTCGGTCTCGCGCAGCTCCGATTCCAGCCCCTGCAGTTCAAACAGGTGGCGGACCGGGGTTTTCAACGAGGGGTCGGCGGGCAGCAGCAGGTCGCGCACCTCCTGCACCTGGGCCCTCAGCCGCAGGGAATCCCCCTGCAGCAGGTCCAGCATGTCATCATCGGAAATGATGCGGACCGCCACGGCCGGCGTGGCGCTGCGGTGGGGCTGGCCCGGGCCCGGGCCAGCCCCACCGCAGCGCCAC
>CAWUOE010000389.1:0-3848 GCA_963923355.1 uncultured Gemmataceae bacterium
CTGTCCCAAGCCCACGGTCTGGCATTGCCCATCATTGAAGCCAACAGCCAGCGGGTGCTTTGCCGCATCCTCGGCGTGCAGGATGATCCGACGCGGGGACCGGTGAAAAAATGGCTGTGGCAGGCCGCAGCCAAACTGGTATGGACCCGTGATCCAGGTGCCTACAACCAGTCCCTGATGGAATTGGGCGCCCTGGTGTGCACGCCGCAAAAACCAGGCTGCCTGATCTGTCCCGCCCGCCCTTGGTGTTCGGCAGCGGCCCATGGCAACCCTGAAACCATTCCACTGAAAGCCGAACGACCGACTGTCACCCGAGTGGAGGAAGTGTGCATGGCAGCTTGTTCCGGCTCAGGGCAGCACCGCCGTTGGCTCCTTTTCCGCCGCCCGGAAAGCGCCAGTCGATGGGCCGGCCTTTGGGAATTTGTTCACCAACCCGTAACCGAAGATTCCAATTCCGAGGAAACGCTGGCCCGCCTGATGCGCGATAATTTGCCCGCCGGCAACCCACTCGTCACACGGCATGCTGGCACGGTCCAACACGCCATCACGCGCTACCAGGTCCAGGTGCGAGTGGAGGTGGTCGAATGGGAGAATGGAGCCACCCCCCGGTTGAAGGAACATGATGCCTTTGCGTGGCTTTCCCCTACCGAGATTGATGCCCTGCCCCTCAGCGCCCCTCAGCGCAGGGTTTGGAGACTGGTTTGCGGTAGTGGCGACTGAATCCCCTAAACCCTTTCGATAATTTACTTTGCGTAAAACAATTCAATGATCCATAGCTTTCCTATGTACCGCTTCGGGGTGGTGCCGGAAGGCAACTTTCTGGTACGACTGGGCCGGTTTCAGCGGTAGCCTTTCGAGTTTCTTTCTCGCATGGAATCATTCGCAGACAACGGCGCAAACACCTCGGCCGACACCACCATTGTGGGTGGTGGGTTTTTCGGCTGCATGATCGCCTGCCATCTGGCCGGGAAGGGGCAGCGTGTCATCCTGCTCGAACGCGAGGCAACCCTGCTGGACAAAGCCAGCTACCGCAACCAGGCCCGGGTACATCAGGGATACCACTACCCCCGCAGCTTGATCACCGGGTTGCGCAGCCGGGAAAATTACACACGTTTCGTGTCTGAGTTTGGCGAGTGCGTCCACACCGGATTCGAGAAATACTACGCCATTGGGCGCGAGTTCTCGAAAGTAAACGCTGCCCAGTTCGAATTGTTCTGCAAGCGGATCGGTGCGCCGCTTTCGGATGCTCCTGGTCCTGTGAAGGCCCTGTTTGACAAGGGTCTCATCGAGGAGGTCTACCGTGTGGAGGAGGCTGCATTCGATTCCCGCAAGCTGGCCTCCCTGGTCAAACGCAAGCTCGACGGAAACAAGGTCCAGGTCTGGTTGGGATCGGAAGCCACCCGAGTGGAACAACGGGCCGGGGGACTGCGCCTCCACGGCAACCGGCAAGGGCGACCGGTGTCGGTACAAACTGGCCATGTCTACAACTGCACCTACGGCGATCTGAACGGATTGCTGCGGGCAAGCGGTTTGCCCCTCATTCCCCTCAAGCACGAACTGGCGGAAATCGCCTTGGTGGAACCGCCTGCCTCCCTGGCTGGTCTGGGTATCACTGTGATGTGCGGCCCTTTCTTCTCCCTAATGCCATTCCCCTCCACCCCGTGGCACAGTTTCAGCCATGTGCGCTACACCCCGCACGCCGGTTGGAATGAATCAGCACCCGGTGACTTGTCTCCATCCGAGGCCCGGGCCATGGGAGAACCGGTCAGTAAGATCGAGCACATGCGGCTGGATGCGCTGCGCTACATGCCCGAGGTGAGCCGGGTCATCCACCGGAAATCCCTGTTCGAGATCAAAACGGTACTTCCGGTCAACGAGAAGGACGATGGCCGTCCCATCCTGTTCCGACGCGATTGCGGCCTGCCCGGCCTGCACTGCGTGCTGGGTGCCAAGATCGACAATATCCACGACATCCTCGACGAGATCGACAACGCCGGGATCCCGTCCACCCGCCACGCTGCCTGACCTCAATTCCAGGGAACATCACGATGCGTACCGCATTGGTCGGCTGGTCGGGCCTCGTGGGCGGCAACCTGCTGTCCCAGGCAAACTTTGACCACCGTTTCCGCTCCACCGACATCTCGGAACTTCCCAATCATTCGTACGATCTGCTGGTTTGCGCCGGCGCACCCGCGGAGAAATGGAAAGCCAACCAGGACCCCGAAGGCGATCTTGCCCGCCTTGCCCCGCTGTTCGAAGCCCTTCGCCGGGTTCAGGCCAAAAAGGTGGTGTTGATCTCCACGATCGATGTCTTCGCCAAACCGGTCGATGTGAACGAAGAATCTCCCACCCTCAGCGACACCGCCTCGGTATACGGTAAGCACCGGGCAATGCTTGAGCATCTGGTGCGCGACCGGTTTGACGCTACCATCTTGCGGTTGCCCGGCCTCTTCGGTCCCGGCCTGAAAAAGAATGTGATCTTCGACCTGCTTCACAACAACCAAGTGGAAAAAATCCACCCCGGCGGCGTCTTCCAGTACTACCCGCTCACCCGGCTTTGGGGGGACATCGAGATCTGCCTGCGAGAAAACCTGCCCCTGGTCCATGCCGCCACCCAACCCGTGGAAACCGCCCGCATCGCCCGGGAGATTTTCGGAGTAGAGCTGGCACCCAAAGAGGGCGCGCCTGCCCGCTACGACTTCCACAGCCACCATGCCACTCGATTTGGGGGGCAATCAGGGTCGCATTACTGGATGAGGGATTCCGAGGTGTTAGCGTCCATGCGCCGGTTTGTGGATTTGGAACGCCACCAAATTCGGACAGGTTGATCACCTCCCGATCAGCTTCGCGAATCCTTCCTCGTCCAGGATTTTCACACCCAGTTCCCGCGCCTTGTCGAGCTTGCTGCCGGCGTTGACGCCGGCCAGCAGGTAGTCGGTCTTCTTGCTGACGCTACCGGCCGCCTTCCCTCCCAATTCGCGTATCAGGCGCTCCACCTCGGCGCGGTCGAATTTCTCCAAAGTGCCCGTCACCACCAGCGTTTTGCCTGCCAGCAACTGCTCCTCACGGGCCGGACGCGGGGGTGCCTTCAGGCTAAGGCCCAGGCCGGACAATTCATCCACCAGCCCACCGTTAGCCTCGTCGTCAAACCAAGCACGGATACTGCCTGCCCTCTCGGGCCCAATACCAGGGATGGAAGCGATGACTTCCTCCGAGGCACCGCGCAGCTCGGCGATATCGGCAAACCGCCCCGCCAGGGTATCGGCCACCGTCTCCCCCACATGGCGGATCCCCAGCCCGGTGAGCAAGCGTGCCATGCCACGCTGCTTGCTGGCCTCAATCCCCGCCAGCAGGTTGTTGACCGATTGCTCCCCCATCCGCTCCAGGGGCAGCAACTGCTCCTTCTGCAAGCGGTAAATGTCGGCCAAGCTCCGCAACAGCCCGGCGTCCACCAATTGGTCCACCGTCTCGGCCCCCAGACCCTCAATGTCCATCGCGTTGCGGGCGGCGAAGGCCCGCAGGCGACGCCGGGCGACACCGATGCAATCCTTGCCCGTGCAGCGTGTCACCGCCCCGTCGGCATCGCGCTTCACCGCCTCACCACACACCGGGCAATGCCTGGGGAAGTGGTACTCCTTCTCGTCCCCGGTGCGGGCCGAAGGCTCGCTGCGCACAATGTATGGGATGATCTCCCCGGCCTTCTCCACCACCACCAGGTCGCCCACGCGGATGTCCTTTTCCTTGATGAAATCCTCGTTGTGCAGACTCGCCCGCGTCACCGTGGTGCCCGCCAGCCGCACCGGGTCCAGGTTCGCCACCGGCGTCAGCGCGCCGGTCTTGCCCACCTG
>CAWUOE010000390.1:0-3847 GCA_963923355.1 uncultured Gemmataceae bacterium
GGGGGAAAACTGTACTGGCAATCAGCACCGAATCGATTTGGGTAAACGGATTCAAACCAACGTTTTCTAGGAATTCCTGGGCTTGACCGTTAGTGGCGACCTTTGCCTTCAGCAAATCATCCCAGCCCTGGCTTTTGGCGAGGGCGGAGGTCATGACCTGCCTTGGACGGACCATGCCGACAAATACCGTGTCAGGCGGAAGAAATTTTTCCGGTTCGATTGCCCCAGCCCTGGCGGCGAACAGGGTGAGTAACATGGCCAAGCGAATGAGGATGCGCATCGATCGGCCCCGGGCACATGATGACTAGTTTGAGATCTCTTCCTTCTGCCCCAACAACCTTAGCACCGAGCTCCAGGCCAACTCCGCCAGTTGTGACGGTTTCACTTGCCATAGCTTGGGGTTTCTGACCTCTACCGAGACCGGGCCGGCGTACCCCTTTTCTTTGAGGCGTTGGATCATGGAGGCCAGAGGCCAGTCCCCGTCGCCGGGGAGAATTGTATCGGATTCCCGGGCCAGTTCGCGCAGGGTGGAGGCCATGTCGCATAATCGCACCAGGAAAAGTTTTCCGGGCAAGATCAGCCCCAACTCTTCCGTCTTGGAGGGCCCGTTGAAAAACGGGAAACAGTCCAAGGCCAGCCCCAAGTTGGGCCGCTCCGCTGCCTCTACCAGCGCGATGGCAGTTTGCAGGTTGGTGGGTAGGGGACACTCCGCGCGGAAAGAAAGCGCCAGTTTCACACCGTAGGCATCGGCCCAGTCCGCCGCGGTGCCCAATTCTTCCAGAAATGCGGCAACCAGCCCCTCGTTCACCCGTTCGCCGGCCGATCGTCCCCCTGTGGGAGCCAGATCGGGCAACAAACCCAGGATCGGGATTCCCAGTGCCTGGCAAAGGTCCAGCCGCCGTTTGTAATGGTCTTGGTGGCTTGCACGGGATTCGGGCGTTCCACCCAACAAGCCTCCCTGGTAGCTGGCGGCTTCGATACGGATTCCGGCATCGGAAAACACTTTCGCCAATTCAGCGGCCGTGTGGCTTTTGAGGTGATCCTCCGCTTTGGTCAGCCAAAGCTCCACCGCTTTCACGCCACCCTTGATGCAGGCGTCAATGTCCACCCCCAATGGGTGAGGGAGCAGGGTGGCTTGAGAAAAAACCGGATACATTTCCATCCCTTCTTCTGGACCGGCGGGCAAGTTGTCCTGAGGCTGCAATCCAATCCCGTTGGGATTATGGTAAGAACCTTGTTTTAAGTAGGGTGGATTCACCAGGCTGTTTCATGAACTGGCGGGTTGAAAAGGCATGCAAACCGAAGAGGAGTACCGTCTGATCCGTGGGAATACGACTTACAGTTTCATCCACAGCCGCGAGGAGTGGACGCTGGAAGTCCGCCACACGGTGCTGGGAGTTGAATTGCCCTTACCGGGGACCTACCCCATTGTGCCGGAAATGGAGGCGGTCCTGATCCAATACGAGGAGGACGGCCACACGATCCGCGAGGTACATCTGCAAAAACCAGAGGGAGAACGGTACCAGGTCTGCGACCACTGCGACGCCGAGGAACTCAAGTGGTTCCGGGATATCCTTGGCCGCAAGATAGGCTTGAAAATTCGCAAAAAATGACAGGTCCCGCAAGTGGCCACCATTTAGAATGAGCCTCATGAATCAGCGCATTCCCGTAGTTGGCATGGGTAGTGACGGCTTGGCCGGATTGAGTGCCCAGGAAAAGGAAGCCCTGGCTGGAGCCGAGTGCCTGTTGGCGCCGACTGCCGCCTTGGCCCTGTTGGATACCCTGCCGGGAGAGAAAGTACCCCTGGGGACTGACCTACAGCAAACCCAGACCCTGGTGCAGGAATGGTTGGGCAAGAACCGCCGGTTGGCCATCGTGGTTTCGGGTGACCCGCTGTTTTACGGCCTGGCTGGTTGGCTGTGTGATCGTTTCGGCAAGGATCGTTTCGATATCTTACCCCATGTTTCCAGTATGCAGCTGGCGTTTGCCCGCATCAAGGAGCGTTGGGAGGATGCCTACCTTGGCAACCTGCAGACGCTGCCTCTGGAAAAATTGCTGGACTTGGCGCGTACCTTGGGAACCTTGGGGCTTTTCACCACCCCGGAAGTCGGCCCGGATGTGGTGGCCCGGTCGTTGTTGGAGCGAGGCCTGCATGGCTTCAACGCGCATGTCTGCGAGAACCTGGGAACCCCACGCGAGCGGATCACCCAAGGATCCCTGGCTGAGATCGCCAGCCTGCAATTTGACCCGCTCAACATCCTGATCTTGTTGCGAGATCCTTCTTTCCCGCCCCAGGCACCGGCCCAACGCTCCGGGGCCCGTTTCGGCAACCCGGATGCCGAATACGCCGAGGACGCCCCGGCGCGAAGGGCGGTCACCCCCGCGGAAATCCGATCCATCGCCTTGGGTTATCTGCGCCTGAGGCCTGGGATCACCATGTGGGATGTGGGTGCCGGGTCTGGCTCTGTCGCCATCGAGGTGGCCAATCTCATCGAGACAGGCCAAGTGTTTGCCATCGAGGAGGATCCGGTCGATCTGCAGCGTTTGGCAAGCAACCTGCGGCGTTACAACGCCACCATGGTGAAACCGGTATTCGGCTCGGCCCCCAAGGCCTTCCATGGATTGCCCGCACCTGACGCGGTGTTTATCGGGGGGATCGGTATCGATGTGCCGCGCATGCTGGAGCCGATCTGGTCCGCCCTGAAACCCGGTGGGGTTCTGGTGGTGCACATCGCCTCACCCGAGGCTTTCGTTTCGGTGAACAACGAACTGCGCGCGCGGACGGAGGATGTCTCCGTGCTGCACCTGCAACTTGCGAGCGGGATCAGCCAGTTGGGAAGCACTTTGCTGGACCCGCTGCCCCCCAGCTACATGCTCCGCGCCAGCAAACCGCCAGCCTGATAATAGGGCGAGGGGCTCAGCCTGGTATGAACTTGCACCACACCTGACGCTGCCTGGGCCCATCGTATTCGGCCAAGAAAATCCCTTGCCAAGTTCCCAGACAGAGTTGCCCGTCCTCCACGATCACTGTGGCGCTGGAGCCCACCAGATTGGTTTGGATGTGACTGTCTGAGTTCCCCTCGTTGTGAAGAAAATTCGGATAATCCTTCGGGACTGCCTCTCCCATCCACAAAAGGGTGTCACGGGCCACATCGGGATCGCAGTTCTCATTGATCAGAATCCCTGCGGTGGTGTGCGGACTGTAGACCACCACGATGCCTTCAGCCATTCCCGATTGCCGGAGGGCTTCGCGCACTTTCGAGGTGATTTCAACCAGTGAACGGCGCGCCTGGGTGGCAACCTGCAAAGTCTTTCTGGGGTTGGACATGGGGCGTGACTCCTGGGGAGGGTTAGCCAGATTGCCTCCGGACCCTTCGATGCACTATATCGATGCCAGAGGTCCGGGGCCGGGTGCCCCAATTGACCGGCGGAGTATGGCCATGCACTGGACGGTTGCCCTGGGAATCTGGTTGGCAAGTCAGGCGACTGACCAACAAACGGTGACCCCGGCCGGGGAACAATCTCAGGCGCAACGGGCACGCGCTGTGGTGGAACGAGCCATCGAGGCCCACGGGGGAATGGCAACCCTCAGTCAGGCGCGGATTGACCGGGTGCGCCTGAGAGGCACCATGAAGTTGGGAGAGCGGGAAATCCCGTTTGCGGCGGAAACGGTCACCGAACTGCCCAAAGGATTTCGCAACCAGGTGACACTGGCCCCCGACACCCCAGGCAAACAGGTGCTGGTGCAGTTGTTGCACCAGGGAAAGCCTTCCCTTTACCTGAACGGGACCCCGCAAACGATCAGTCCGGCACAGTTGGATGAATTCCGTGAAACCCTTTTGATACA
>CAWUOE010000391.1:0-3842 GCA_963923355.1 uncultured Gemmataceae bacterium
GCGTCGCCAAACTCGTTCAGCTTCACACCAAACTTGTCCATGATCGACAGATACAGGTTGCACATCTTCCGCTCTGGCTTGTTCAGATAGTCCAGCACGCGCCCGGTCTTGATCTGGCCACCCGCGCTCCCCAGCATCACCACCGGCAGGTTGGTGGCGTCATGGTTGCCCGTCAGCATGCTCGAGCAATACAGCAGCACCGAGTTGTCCAGCGCGGTGCGTTCCCCCTCGCGGATTCCATCCAGCTTGCCGGCGATATAGCCCAGTTGCGCCAAGAAGAACTGGTTCACCTTCAGCCAGTCCGCCGTGTCCGAGTGCGACAGCAAGTGGTGGATCATGTAGTCCACCCCCAGGTTGGGGAAACGCAACGACGAGTGATCGTTGTTCAGCTTCAGCGTGGTGATCCGCGTGGTGTCGGTCTGGAATCCCAGCACCAGAATGTCGCACATCAGCCGCATATGCTCGGCAATGTCCTGCGGAATGCCGTCCTTCGGCCGTTTGGCGGGAGGCTGCGTGGCGACGGGTTTCTGCCCCTGCAGTTCACCCCGCTTGCCGGCACGGCTGATCCGCCGCTCCACCTCGCGCACGCTCTCCAGATATTCATCCAGTTTGCGCTGGTCGCTGCTCCCCAGGTTCTTGCGGAAATCGCTTGCGTCCTCGCGCACCGCGTCCAGCACGCTCTCCTGCCCCTTCTCCACATCGTCCTTGAACAGCCGGTCGAAGGCCAGCGCCGGGTACAGCTCCAGCGGCGTGGGTGTGGTGGGCGAGCTCCACGAGATGTGCGAGCTGTACAGCATCGAATAATTCTTGTGCACCGCCGGGTTGGCAGACTCGCACCCCAGTACCAGACTGGGCACCTTGGTGTCGGCGCCGTGCCGCTGCGCCAGCACCTGGTCAATACTGGTACCCGACCGGATCTCCCCGCCCGATGCCAGCGGCGCGCCCGACAGCAAATTGCCCGTCTGCGAGCTGTGGATGTTCCCCTTCAGCGCCTCCGCGTTGAACAGCCCGCGCACAAAAAGCAGCTTTTCCCGGTGCGGTGCCAAGGGCTCCAGCACCTTGCCCAGCTCCATCCCCTTGCCTTCCCCCTTCGCCCACCACTCCTTGCTGTGGAAACCGTTGCCCGAGAAGAGTGCGGCAAATCGCAGCGGGGCACCCTGCGCCCGCGTGGCGCCACCGGCGCCGGCCGTCTTGGTGTCCATGCCCCAAACGGGGAACGATTCCATCCAAGGCAGGGCCATGCTCACACCCAGCCCCTTCAGGAAGGTGCGCCGGTACACCTGGCTTTTACGGATGCCGCCCGTGATCTGTCGCGCCATGGTCCTGTCCTCACCGAGTGCCTTGGATCATTATCCCGCCAAAGTGGGTCTGAGTCTCAATCAAAAACCGGTTTTTCATCAATTTCAGGGTTGGTCCACAGCCGCCGACCCCCGGATGGTGCGGAATTGCGGGCTTTCCACCACCACCCTCACCAGGGCCGAAAAACGGTACTGGCTCGTTTCCAGCGCCTGCCGCATCGCCACAAGCGTCGGCTCATCCGCCACCTGCACCTCGCGCCCCAGCGCATACCCCAGCAGTTTCTTGTTGAACTGCCGCAGGAACCCTTCCTTCCGGTCCCCAGCCAGATAGCGTTCCAGTCCGTCCGACCCGTTCAACTCCTTGCCGTCCCGGCTGACCGACTTGTCATCAATCGGGCGTCCAGCCAAATCCTTGGTGCGCGCCCGCCCGATCGCGTCAAACGCCTCCAGGGCAAACCCGAACGGATCCACCCGCACATGGCACCCCGCGCAGCGCGGGTCGCTGGAGTGCATCTGCACCAGCTCCCTTACCGTCTTCCCTTCGGTGGCAGATTCGTCTTCCGGCAGTCGGGGCACATCCTTGGGCGGCCGGGGCAGCCGTTCACCCAGCAGCACCTCGCTCACCCAGTTTCCCCTCAAGATGGGGCTCGTGCGCGAAGCCCCCGATTGTTTGGCCAGCGTGGCCGCCATCGTCAAAATGCCACCCCGGTGGTACCTGCGCGCGTCATCCACCGCCCGCCAGCCCGTCCCCTGCACCCCGGGGATCCCATAATGCTTGGCCAGCGCCTCGTTCACCCACACCCGGTCCCCCTGCAGGATGTCCAGGACCGATCCATCGTTTTGGAACAGGTCGGTGAAAAATCGCACCACCTCTTCCTCCATGTCCCCCTTCAGCGCGTTGAAGGTGGGGAAATGGCGCTCACTCTTCTCATCCATGCTGGAAAAACCGTAGACATGCAGCCACTGGCACGCGAATTCCCGCGCCAGCCGTTCCGCATGCGGCCCGCGCAGCAGTCGCATCGCCTCCCGGCTGATGTCCGCGGGCTCCGATAGCTTCCCGCCCGTTGCCGCCTGCCGCAGTCCCGCATCCGGCAGGCTCGAAGTCAGGAAATAACTCAGCCGGGTGGCCAGTTCATGGGGTGTGACAGGTGCCGCCTTTTCCCCCGCCGGCGCGTGTTCCAGCCGGTAGATGAAGTGCGGCGAGGTGAGCACCCGCACCACCAGCATCCGGATGGCCTGCTCGGGCTCCATGCCGGTGGAGGTCAGCTTGGTGAACAGGGTTGCAAAACTAGCCCGCTCCTCCTGGGTCAGCGGCCGCCGGTAGGCCCGGTCCGCCAACTCCAGCACGGCCTTCAGATGGGCCTGCTCGCTCTCCTTCATTTCCCGACGGAACTCGGCCGCCGAATCGTTGATCGGCTTGCGCAGATGCTCAAACAGCTTGGGATTGCTGTCTTGTGTCGCGTATTCCATCAACTGGTTGTAGGCGTCCACCAGGGTCAGCTTGTCCCGGGTGACAAAATGCAGCTCTCGCCACAGCCGGTCAAGCTGGCCTTTCTCCTCGGCACTCAGCATCAACTGGCACAGCGGCCCATCCTCGCGGTGGAACAGCTCCAGCGTCACCACCTCGTCCACCGGCACAATCTTCGTGTAGCACAGCGCCGCTGGGAAAAGGCTCCGGAAAAACGCGAACCCCTCCTCCACGGCCAGCGCCTTCGCGGTGCCCGGGCGCACCAGCACCGGCCGGTCGCTCCTAATCCCACCGGCTGGGGATGGATCGTTCACCGCCGCCTTGGCTTGCGCGCTGCCGCTGGCTCCCCTTTCAGCTTGCAGGCTCACCGTGGCCTCAAACACCAAGCCCTGCCCCAGCCCCGGCGGAATCTGCACCGCCACCTGCCCGGGCGCCTGTATCGCCAGTGTCCCGTTTTCCAGAAGCGCCCCATCCACACCCCAGGTGCTGGCGCCCAGACGGGCCGCATCCACCGGCACCGCCGGCGCCGCGCCCACCAGCGGCCCGGCCAGCGCGGTCATCCGCGCATGCAGGGTCGCGTCGGGGCTCTTGGCATCCGCCGGCGCCTTGCCGGTCAACAAACGCGCCAGTTCCTCCGCCAGCTTCTTCCGATCCTCCGCGCTGCCACTGGTCTGCCAGCGCGCTAAAATCGACCCCGTCGGAATCTGCAGCCCGCCGTCGGCCCCCGGATTCACCGCCTCGGCATGGAAATGCCACACCCCTTCGTTGCCCAGCTTGTCCGCGTGTGGATTTCCCGCGTGCACGGTGTCAGCCACATCCCCCGTCAGGCTCCACTGTTGGCCGTCAGGCCCCTTCAGGTTCAGCTCCACGTCCGTCAGGTCGCACGAATGGTTCCCGTCACGCGGCCCAATGGCCAGGGTCACCAGGTCCCCCTGCCGCACCGGCAGCCGGTTCACCGCGGGGATCACCTGCGGCGTGGCCCCGTGCGCGATGCCCCCGGCCAACCGCTGGCGCGAGCCCCCGCGGAGGATGTCCAGCGACCAGGTCACCCCGTTGCCACATTCCGGATGGGCATG
>CAWUOE010000392.1:0-3827 GCA_963923355.1 uncultured Gemmataceae bacterium
TTCTGGAAATACCGGCGCATCAGAACCGCGTTGCCGGGGGCGAAATATTCCACATCGTGCATGTAGTGCCGGATCAGCATGACTCCCCGACCGCAGGGACGCTCGAGGTTCTCGATGTCGGTTGGGTCCGGCAGGTCATCGGGGTCAAACCCCGGCCCCTCGTCCGTGATGTGAAACTCGGCATGATCCTTGAAGACATGGAACCGGACCGTTACCGATTTGGTGGGATCCAACTGGTTGCCATGCTTGATGGCGTTCACCAGCGCCTCCTCGAGCGCAAGGCGTACACAGAAACGGTCGCGGTCGGTGGCGTTGGTGGAGCCCAGCAGGGCCTCGATCCGATCCTGCAACTCCCGGGCATGGTCCGGGTTGCTGGGCAACTTCACCAGGTCTTTTCCCACTGTTTCTGAGTGGGGAACCTTTTCGCTCATGGTCACCGCGTGTTGTGGGGCAAGGGTTGCCCGCGGGCCTTGGAAACGAACCCAATGCATTCTATCGCTTCACCCGGACGGCGTGGGACCCGCCCGGGTTCGAAAAATCCGGATGGGGCTCCGGGATCGCGATTCAGGAGACCGATTGGATGGCGGTCTGCTCGTCGTCGACAATTTTGATGATCTTGTCGAGCTTGGTGATGACGAACACATCCTTGATATCGGGCTTGATCTTGCAAAGGGCCAGTTTGCCACCGGCCTTTTTCACGCGGTTGTTCAGGGCGATGATCTTTCCCAAGGCCGCGCTGGAGAGATACTCAACGTTGCTGAAATTCAGCACCAGTTTCTTGCGGCCCTCGCCGTCCACCAGTTCAAAAAGCTGGTCGCCGATGGTCTGGATGCTTTGCTCCTCGAGGATCTTCTTGTCCACGAAGTTGACAACGGTCACGTCGCCGGCATCTTCCACTTCCAGACGACGCTTACGCGGTTGGCCAGACATGCGTTTCTCCCCATCGGTGCCCCGTTGGGGCTTTCACAAATCAAAGAATGCCGAAAAACCGGAAGATTCCCCAGAATCCTAACCTGATGCTAAGTACACGGTGTGCCATGTCAAGCGAAAACTGGCTCCCCTATGCCAACCCCCAGCATCAACTTTCTGGCATTTCACCAGACTGCTGGGCCGCCAGCCTCGCATCTTCCCGGGCAGCCATTTCCAACTCAAACCCAAGGGTTGTCACCGCCAGGGGCCTGTCAGGGGTGCCTGCCAGGCACGGCAGTTCGGTCCATTGTTCGTCATCCACCCCGTGCTGGCGAACATACCACCGCCCTTGGGAATCACGATCTATCGGAAACAGATAGCAGGCTACCGGTTTATATTTTGTTGTATCACCTTGATCTGCACCAAATTGGTGCAAGGCACAGCCCCGGTTGAAGAAAACACACCAGTCCCCCTCCACCCGGATGGACGGATTTCCCTCATGGACTTCGTCTGCATCGAGAAAATCCAGGCGCTCCACCAGGGCCCGCGCCCCGGGTCTCAATTTGGGCAGGACCTCGGGAAGGATGGACCGGATGAGAGCCTGTTTGTCCGGATCCACCGGAGGGGTGCTGTTGCTGCAGCAATTGCCCTCGCAGCCCCGGCCGTAGGTGCATTCGAATCGGGCCGTTTCAGCATTCGCCAAAACCAGGGGAAGTGAGGTTTTTCCAGCCGCCAACGGGGGCTGAGCAAGGGTCATGGGCGCGGTCCTGTTACAGTGAAACCGGGCTGCTCTGGCGGCATCAAAGCCGCCGGGACAAACCCGGAGTGGGCCCTCTTGGCATAGGGAAGCGGTGCTCCGCAAACAACCCATGGAAGCCCGATCAGGCGATATTTTTTCAGCCAATTCCCACGACACGGATAGCCCGGAAGATCCCACCCGACTCCTCGCATGGGTGGATGATCACGCCGGGGCACCCTGCGCTGGTTGTGAAAAGTCTTTGTGCCGCCACGCCCTCCTCCACAGCCGGGCAGGCGCCGGGCCCGTGCCCCCCCGCTGTTGCGAATGCCTGGCCAGGGTGCTCCGCCTCGATCCGGCAACACTGGCCGGCAACCTCGCCGCCTACGTCCGCCGACGGGATTGCTTCCGTCTTGCCTGGGAAAAAATCCAGCAACAGGAGCCGGATTGCCCGCTGGGCCATTCGGTCAAACCCGCCGCAATTGACTCACCTCAGACTGAACAGGAAACACCCGGCCACCATGCCGACTGGGATGCGGGCGACTTGGGTTGTGGCGATTTACTCTTGCCCCTGCGTGGTCGTATGCGGGCACTCGAAGCCGGCCAGATACTGCGTTTGGTCGCCCGGGACCCCAGTGCCCCGGAGGACCTGCCCGCTTGGTGTGGTGTTACGGGCCACCGTTTGCTCCACGCCCGCCATCCGACATACTGGATTCAGCGCCGCGAGGATTGACTCGCCGCCCATTCCTTTTTTCAAAATCGCCCGGTGAAAAGCATGTCAGCCAACGCCAATCGTTTCGTGGTCACCCTGACCTGCAGCCACGACAACCCCGACCGCGCCACGGTTGCTTTCGTGGTCGCGAACGCCGCCTTGGGCAGCGATCGTGAAACCTTGGTTTTCCTCAGCGTGGAGGGAGTCCGCCTGTCCATTCAAGGAGAGGCCGGCAAAATCCACGAAACAGGATTCGCCCCGCTGGCGGAACTGGTCCAGCAATTCACCTCCAACGGCGGCAAAATCCTGGTCTGTTCACCCTGCTTCAAAAAACGGGGGCTGGACGATGCCCAACTGATTCCAGGTGCCGTGATCGCCGGCGGGGCCAAACTGGTCGAATTCATGGCCGGTGGCGTTTCCAGCGTGAGTTTCTAGGTCTTCTCCACCCACAGGTCCCGGTAAAGGAGTCGGCGCCATGGCGTCGGATCTTCCCTGGCAAGCAGCCCACTCTCACGCCGCCCTTGTTCGTTTCGACGGCGGTGACCTCGATTGCGGAAACGGCCTGCTGCTGTTGATCCGCCAGCACTTGGGCCCGCTCGATGCCGGCGCCCTGCTTGAACTGGTCTCCCGAGAAAAATCGGTGGAGGAAGACCTGCCCAGTTGGTCCAGGCTCACCGGAAATCATCTGGTTTCCTGCGTCCGGCTGGAACAGGGCGTCAGCTACCTGCTCAGCAAGGGAGCATTCGATCCCGCCGCCCCACGCGATACACCAACGGGGCCGATGGCCGTCAATTTGGGTGAGGTGAAACCCGGCCCTCGCCTCGGCGTGCCCGGACCCATCGCTCCCATTCCTCCCCTCCCACCCCTGGCGGTCACTGGCATCGGCAGCTGGCCCAGACCCGGTTGGCTCCTCTATCTCCAGTCTTGCAAATTGGACGGCAGGCCCGGCGGCGAACACTTCGACGAAGCCGTGACCGATGCAACCCGCCTGGCCGTCCAATGCCAGGAATCCGCGGGCGTGGACCTGGTCACTGACGGCGAACAAGCCCGGGAAAACTACGCGGCGTTTGTCGGCGCCAGATTGGGCTCTTGCCGCCTGGTTCCGGTGACGGACCTCGTGCCCCTGGTGGAAGATCCGGCCAAGTTCAAGCGGGAGCTGGAGGCGCTGGATGTCCCCCCGGGCACCCGGCATCCCGTCGCTTTGGCTCCGTTGGTCCGCGATCGGGTTTTGGCGGTGGAGGAACTCCGCCGGGCCAAGGCCTGCAGCAAATTGCCGGTGAAGGTGGCGCTGCCGGGCCCCTACCTCCTCAGCCGCACCCTCTTCCTGGATTGCCTTGCCGAAAAACACCACCCCACCCGGGAGGCGCTTGCCGAAGAAGTGGTGCAGGTTCTTCGGGATGAAATCGCCCACCTGCTGGCCGAGGGAGCCGCGCTGGTTCAGTTGGACGAACCGGTTCTCACCGAGGTGGT
>CAWUOE010000393.1:0-3823 GCA_963923355.1 uncultured Gemmataceae bacterium
GCTTCCACATCGTTCAGGAGTTTGACACGGACCGGATCACACCCCAGAGCCCGGGCCAACTCCCCTTCAGCCATGGACCAGGGTAGGTTGGTGGCGTGGCAGCGCCCCTCTTGGATGGCACCAGCCACTCCAAAACAGGCGGCATCCAGAGCGGGGCGGCCCCCAGGAACCGAGGCCAGAAACTCCCCAATGATCGCATCCAGGGAAGGATAGTCCGCGCTTTGGAATTTTCGCTGGAAACGGACGGACAGGATTCCCCCAGCCGGTGGGCCCGGGCTATCGGGCTCCATCAAAGCCAACAGGGTCTTGGTGCCCCCAATGTCACCTGCCAGCAGCATGGGTCACCCCCATCAAATTCCAACCGATTTTAAAGGCAAGTGTTTTGGTTTCAGCCGGCGCAGGGCCCCAGACCGGAAATGCTGGCCTGCAGGCGGCGCATGCCCTCGGCCACGCCACCCGGTGCGCCGAACACAGCGGTGCCCGCCACCAGCACATCAGCGCCCGCCGTGACCGCGCGCGGGGCGGTTTGAGGATCAATGCCCCCGTCAACCTCGATCTCCATGTGCAGGCCGCGCTGGTCGATCAGCCGGCGCAAGGCGCGGATTTTCCCCTCGGTGGTATCGAGATATTTTTGACCGCCAAACCCGGGATTGACGGTCATCACCAGCACCATGTCCACCAGCGGCAGCACCTCTTCCAGGGTCCAGACCGGGGTGGCAGGATTGATGCAGACCGCGGGCCGGCATCCCAGGGCACGGATTTCCCGCAAGGTCCGGTCGAGGTGGAAGTCACCTTCCACGTGGACAATCAGCGTGTCCGAACCGGCCTTCGCAAACGGTTCGATGAACCGGTCGGCCTGGGTGACCATCAGGTGGGTTTCGACCGGCAACTTGCAACTGCGTTTCACGGCCTGGGCGATAGCCGGTCCCATGGACAGATTGGGAACGAAATGGCCGTCCATCACATCGACGTGGATGCGGTCGGCCCCCGCGGCCTCGGCCGCGCGCACCTCCTCCCCCAACCGGGCAAAGTCCGCCGCCAGAATGGAAGGTGCGATTTTCACCGCCGAGGGATTCATCCAGCGTTCCCCCCCAACATGGCCAAGGGCAAACCCTTCGCCGCCAAGGAATCCACCATCCAGTGGGCTCCGGTTTGTGGACGGATCCCCTGGGCCGGGTATTCCGCGACATTTTCCGGAGCGGAAAGCACCCAGTCCAATGGCTTCACCTTGTCAGCGCCCGCCACCAGAAACAGGACTTCCCGGGCATGGTTGATCACCGGGTAAGTGAGCGTGAGCCGGCGGGTGGACAGTTGCGGCACCTCATTGGCGGCCACCCATGCCTGTTGCTCCTTGAGTGCCCGGGTGTGCGGGAAAAGAGACGCCGTGTGGGCATCGGTTCCCAGTCCCAGCAGCACGAGGTCGAGTTGGGGAAACCCACCCTTGGTATGGGGGAGAAACAGCTCCATATCCCGCTGGTAACGGGCGGCCTCCTGCGCCAGGTCCGACTCGCCGCGCATGCGGAAAATATGGTCTTTTTTCAACGGCACATGGTCCAGCAAGGCCAGCTTGGCCATGCGGTAGTTGCTGGCAGGATCCTCCGGCCCGACCGATCGCTCGTCCCCGAAAAAAACGAGGACCTTTTCCCAATCCAACTTGGCAGCCCACTCGGGGCGCGCCAGCAACTCGAACAGTTTCTTGGGGGTGCTGCCACCCGAAAGGGCGATGCTGAACCGCCCTCGCGCGGCTATGGCCTGCCCAGCCAAATCGACGATCCGGGCAGCGGCGGCCCGGGCCATGGCGTCGGCATCACTGACAATCTTGACCCGCACGGGAGCCATGGAAACCTCCATTTTGGGCATGGCATCGGTTGAACCTGAAATCCGATGCTCACGGATCAGGCGGAAATCGGCGTCGCCTTCGAGCACGCAGTCGGCCATGCCGATGAAGAATCCGGTGGATACCACACCGGGAATGGAACGGATTTGCGCCTCGAGCAGGGCGGGATTATCCCGCGGCTCCAACCCGCAATCGAGGATCAGGTTTCCGTCATCGGTGAGCCCGGGATGGCCGTCTTTCAGCCAGAGTTTGGGCTTCAAACCGATTTTTTCCAGTTCGCGCCACACCAACGGCAGGGCGTGGGGCACAACATCCACGGGGAGGTTTCCGCGTTCACCCAACCGGTTGACGCGCTTGCCCGGGCCCACCAGAAAAACGCGCCGGCACGCCAGGCTGGCAACGACCTTCTCCCGCAAATCGCAACGACCATTTCCCTTGATCAGATCGAGCGCCGGGCTGAATTCATCGGCCCCGTCCACATGCAGGTCCAGGCCATGCTCCACCGCCTTTTCCAAGGAAATCAAGGGAATTCCCTCAGCACGGGCCAGGGTTTCGGTCTCGATGGAGGTGGGTAAACCCACCACCTGGAGCCCCGCCCTGACCCGGGCTCCCAGCGCCTTGACAAAGGCGGTGGACGCCTTGCCCGATCCCAAGCCCAGCCAATCCCCGGGCCGTACAAAATCGAGCGCACGCTCGAAAATGGTTGGAACCGGGAGGACCGAGCCGGGGTTGTTCACGGCTTGACTCACTTCGCAAGCTGGGCTTTGGCAGCCTCCACCACCTTGGAGGCAGTGAAGCCAAACTCGACAAGCAGGTCCTTCAAGGGGGCCGAGGCGCCGAAACTCCTCATGCCAATCACCGCTCCGGTTGATCCGGCATATTGCGCCCAACCCAGGGTGGAACCCATTTCCACCGCCACCCTGGCGGTCACGGCGGCAGGCAGGACCTGCTCACGGTAGGCGGGTTCCTTGGCGCATGTGGCCTCGAAAATCTCCCAACTGGGCATGCTCACCACGCGGGAGGGAATGCCCTCCTTGGCAAGCGTCTCATGGGCGGCAAGGCACAGGGCCACCTCGCTTCCAGTGCCGATGAGGATGACCTTGGGCTTGCCGCCCGGCGCATCCGCCAACACATAGGCGCCCTTGGCCAATCCACTGGCGGGGGCGCACTTCTCGCGGTCGATGGTGGGCAATTCCTGACGGGTGAGGATCAAGGCCACCGGCCCATGCTGGTGGGGCATGATCCAGCGCCAGGCCTCGGTCACCTCGTTGGCGTCGGCGGGCCGGATGACCGTCATGTGGGGAATGGCGCGCAGCCCGACGATCTGCTCGATGGGCTGATGGGTGGGGCCATCCTCGCCCACCCCCAGACTGTCGTGGGTGAAGACATAAATGACCGGCAATTCCATTAGGGCGCCCAGCCGGAGCGAACCGCGGCCGTAATCGGAAAAGATCAGGAAGCCCGAGCCGTATGCGCGCACCTTGCACAGGTTGATGCCGTTGAGAATGGCTCCCATCGCATGCTCGCGGACGCCGAAGTGCAGGTTTCGGCCAGCCGGCGTGGAAGCTTGAAAGGCGCCTGCACCATCGAAGGTGAGCAATGTCTTGGTGCTGGGGGCCAAATCGGCGGATCCGCCGATCAGCCAAGGCACAGTTTTGGCAACCGCGTTGAGCACCTTGCCGGAGGCATCGCGTGTAGCGACCCCGGCGATCTTTTTCTTGCCCGGGTTTTTCGGATCATCCACCTCACCCCACGGAAATTTGGGGAGGTCCTTGTCCCAGCCGGCCGGAAGAGCGCGGGCATCCATCTCCTCGATCTGGCTTGCCAGGTCGGGGTATGCCTTCTTGTAAACCTCGAAGTTGGCCTTCCAACGGGCATGAGCCTCGGAGCCGCGCTTGCCCATGATGGTTTTCAAATGGTCGTACACGCCATCGGGGACGTGGAATTTGGCCTTGGGATCGACGCCGAAGATCGCTTTGGCTTTCT
>CAWUOE010000394.1:0-3821 GCA_963923355.1 uncultured Gemmataceae bacterium
AATGCCAACGCCCGTCAGGGTTTCCGGGCAAAGGCCGGCGTTTTTGGAATTCAGGGCCACGACCCCAGCACATTGATTGATTTTCGTTCCCTGCGCGTACTCAGTCTGGATTGAATGAATGTTTCCAATCCCCTTAGCGAAGGGAATTGATAAGGAAAAATTACACAATGAATATAAGCCCGGCCCCAAGGGGCCGGGCTTATTCTGAAAAGTTCACTGTCAAGTAACGGGCAAACGTGGTTCCGATTTGTCGTCAGGTACCGCGGAATTATCCCAGATGAACCAATCAGGATTGAATTCAATCCTTTGGCGATTTTTCATGCTGTGGTTGGCACTGAGTGCAATGATGGCATCAGCCATCGCAACCTCACCATGGCATCGCGGCAGACGTTGGCGGAATTTACCGGATGCGTCTTTTTCGTAGCCAAGCTTCTCATCCCACTCCCGAATGCAGTAGGCAAAGTCTTCCATTTCTTCTGTGTAACCACGACTAACCGGCCCACCCGAGGCGGAGGGTCCACCGGCACCACCGGCAGGTGTTGCCCCCGGTCCTCCACCAGGTCCCCAAGTGCTGGAAGCATCCAGAGCCGGCTTACCGGCTGGACCGGTGGTGACAGAAACTTCCGTGGCGCGCCCTTCACCCATTTTCTTGTTGGGATTCTTCTCGGTGTACAGGAAAACAGATTGTTCCTGCTCCACAACCATGGTTCCCCGGCTGCCCATGACGCATTCACCGTAGGCTTCAAAGCTGTTGGTGTTGAGGGAGGAATAGGTGACAACCACGATGTCATCCTTCTCCTTCCCCTTGTTGCGGCCACGGGGGTGATTGGGCCCGGGGAATTCATACGTGATGAAGATACTATCGTCCGATTCCCGGTCATTTCGACCAGGCCCGTAAAAGAATTTGCCACCGACCCCAGTGACCGAAAGAGGCTGGACTTTCCCCAGGAAGATACTGCAGGCATCCATTTGATGGCTGCCCAATTCAGCCATGAGTCCGCCACCTGTCTGGTTGTACAACCTCCACCGAACCAACTCTTCCACCGAGCTGAACCCGTAGTCTTTGGCCTTGTCCTTGAGGGCCTGTTCGTCCACATCGTAAATCGGGGGATACCACCCATCTCGGTAGTATGGCTGGTCATAGCCCTTGGCGAGTGGGTACCGCGAGTCGGCCCTGTCGGAGAAAGGCCAGGAATTATTGCGATGCCACAGGGCCCGGATATGGCGGATATCACCCAACACACCGGATTCAACCACTTCATGGGCATGGGCATACAGCATGCTGTAATGGCGCTGGTGCCCGATGGATAGGATTCTTTTTGTTTCCCTTGCAACCTGGATCATTTTCTTGCACTGCGCGATATTCCAACCCATCAACTTTTCGCAAAGCACATGCTTTCCGGCCCTCATGCACTCAATGGCTATTTTGGCATGGGTGGAAAGCGGAGTTGCAATGACAACCGCCTCGATATCCTTCCTTTCGAGAACCTGTTTGTAGTCACTGTAAACGGCAATGTCCTTGGCTTCCGGCCCGTACAGTTTCTTGAAACCGGGACGGAGAGGCACCTTGGGGTCCCCATCCATGATGCGGTCGCGGTTGTAGGGACGGATGTCGGCCACCGCAACAAACTTCAGGAAGTCCTTGTTGTGGGCGCCGACAAGGATTCCACCCTCGTCCCCGCCACCGATCAACGCGGCCTTCACCGGATTGCCAATCGCCTTGTAGCCGAAGTAGACCGACGGAGTCACAGCAGCCACGCCGGCCCCGACCGCCATGCTCCGCATGAAGCCGCGACGGCTCAGCTCTGCGGTCACTTCCTGAAAATTGGCTTTTCCTGTCTCCCGCTGTTTGGGATTCAAATCTAGGGCCATGAGTTGATCCTTTTCTTTGGGTACTTCCGATCCAGTTCGAACAACAGGCACTAAACCAAGCAATTCACCCGGTACCGACAGAAAACCATCAAACTTCCCGGGTCGGCTTGCGAAGGAAAAGCCATGCCAGGAAGGCATCCCCCCCGAACCAACGCCCGGATGGGGTAGCCGCAATCACGAGGAGGGCCATCATCTCCACCACATTCTTGTTGACAAAAACGTAATTGCCCTCGTTTTGCGGGGGAGCCGGTAACCAAGGCAAGGCAGGCACAGCCAAATAGGTCATCGCCAAAAAGGCGGCACCACCCAAGGCTGCTGCCCGAGTCAAGGTCCCGGTGAACAATCCGGCACCAATGGCCGTGATACCCCAGATTGTCATAAAGTCCATGATTTCTATCGGTTTAATCTGCCTTGCAGGCTTCACCTGCGCGGCGTTTGCCACCTTTTCTGAAAACTGCTTTTCGAGCCCACCCACCAAATCAGCCTGGTATTTCTCCAGCTCGGACTTGAGGCTTGCACGCGCGGAGGCCGCGGCTGCTTTCGCTGAGGCAACAGCGCCTTTTTCCACATCCTTTCTGAAAACCCAATTGCGATCGGAAGCGGAAACCTCGTCTTTTTTTGCGACCAAATCCTTGTATCTTTCCACCCGATCCGGAGTGGCCAACACTTTCTTGAGGGTCCCATTGCCTTTGCCATCCGGTGAGGGCTCTTCCACGGTTTCCTCTCCCGATGTAAGCCATTCCTGGGTCGCATCAGCCCACTTGTCCGCCAAGGCCACCACCTTGTCCCATTTTTTCCATTGCTCCACGGCAACTGGATCGTTTTTGCCGACAGCCCCGGCCACCAATGATTTGCCCGAACCAGAAAGTATGGCGGAGCGCGCTGTTGCAACCTGGGAGGCTTCCGTCAATTCAAGGGGAAGACGATCGAGTTTTCCCGACTCAACGATGGGAAACTTAACCTCCGGGGGATTTCCAGAAATCGCAGCAATCTGCCTGGCTAGATCTGATTGCCTTTCCTGAAATTCCTTCAAAACCCCTATCGCTTTATCCCGTTTCTCGATTGCGTTTTTTTTCAGGGTTTCGGTGCCGGCCCTTTCCCAATCTGTGATCGCTTTTTCGAAAGCAAGGCGAATACCGGGGTTACCCCCTTCTCTCCAGGCAAGCACCAGCTTGAGCTGTTTCTCGACAGTATCCACCACGGCAGCCCGCTCTTTTTCATTCAACTGCAAGCGGTTGGCAAAATCCTGCCCGACCCTTGTGAAGCTTTCCTGAATTTCAACGGGATCCAAAGCCTTTAAAAGTTCCTTATCCGGATCAGGCGGCAGAATCCCGGCCATCCAGTTTTTCATCGGTCCGGGTGATTCCCTGAAATATCCCGCGGAACTGAAAGGCTTGGGCGAATAAGTGGAATAGATTTTTGCGATACCCTCGAACAGAAAATGCCATCCGATGGTCATTCGCATCAAAACGAAAAGAACGATGAATAAACCTGCCCATGGGATCCAAACCTGGTTTCCGCAACAGTTTCCCCGGGTCCCGTTTTCACCACTTGCCATGACTTTCCCTTCGTCATCGAAAGACGTTCATACGGCTCAAACTGCGCGCCCTGTCAATTGTCTTTGGATACTTTTACCTTAACTGAAAATCCGTTACCATATTTTCGAGTTAGAAATTCTCGGGGGGCATGCAAACAAATCCAAAATATTTACTGGAATCTCAAAGCAGATGAAATCGATCAGCCATGGCACCCAACAGGCGAACTGGCCCGTTGGCCGGCATGTATAAAATACCCAAGTCTTCCCTTCCACGAACCAGCTTTTCAGCGAGAGTGCAACCGCCCACAAATATTGCTGTGGATAAGGCATCAGCCTCGGCGGCATCTGATGCCAAAACGCTTACAGTCAGAGTATCCATCGCTGGCCATGCGGTTCTGGGATCCAGGACATG
>CAWUOE010000395.1:0-3821 GCA_963923355.1 uncultured Gemmataceae bacterium
TGTAGCCGGTCTCGCGGAGGTATTGCGGCAGCAACCTCTCGCCAAGCGGAAGCCCCTCGCTCTGGTCCAGCGGATCATAAACCGGATTGAATTCATGGCCGAACCGCTGTTGAAACCTCCCTGTTAGCAATCCCGCGCGGGTGGGCGAGCAAAAGCAATGGGTCACATAGCCGTTGCTGCAGACAACGCCCGACTTGGCGAGCTGGTCCAGGTGCGGGGTGGGAATGTCAACGCATCCCTGGAAGCCTGCGTCCCCGTAACCCTGGTCGTCGCTGACTATCAGCAAAATATTGGGCCTGTTGTCGGTCTGGGAACGCGCTGCATCTTGGGCAAACAGCAGGATGAGCACTGTCATCAACCGCTTCACCCATCCTCGCAACTTCATCGGCTCAGGCCCTCCATCTGCCCTGTTTCTCCCCGGTAAACCATGTTGAGAGCAGCCGAGCCTGCTACCCGTGTCTCATATCCCAAGGCTTTCCAGGCGGCGACCTGCCCTTCATGCCATGATTTTTCCAATGAAAGGACCATGCCCCCGTCCGTGTTCATCCGCGGGGCGGCAACCGCCTTTTTGTGATCATTTCCAGCAAGCACAAGGTGGCTCAGCACGTCAAAAAGGGCATTCGGTATTTTCCTTCCCCCGGTGGCCCCCATCGCAAGCACCGGTGTCCGCCCCCGCACAGCCACCACCGGGCACATGTTATGCAGTGGCCGCTTGCCGGGGCCGATCGAGTTCGGGTGTCCGGATTGCAGGTTGAAACGGGACATCCCATGACCGAGGGTCAATCCCCATCGGTCGATCGTGACATGGGATCCGAAACCATCTCCATGGGTGAATGTCAGGGATGCCATCCGGCCCTCACGGTCCACCGCACTCAAGTGGATGGTTCCACCGGCGGTGCTTCCATCTGTCCTTGCGGTCACCGGCTTGGAATTTTTGACCGCTTTTTTCACGGTTTCGGCAGCATTTTCAATTCTCCCGGGCGACAACAGTTCACGGCACCATTTTTCGGCCAGGCCATCATCGCCCAAGAGGCTGAGCCGGTCACCCCATGCCAGACGAAGCGACTCAAGCCGGGCCTGGTGCCACGAAGCGCTGCCCCCTACACCACAGGCATCACCCAACCGCTGGACAATCGCCAGGGCCTGCAAGGCGGTGATTCCACCCGCCGTGGGCGGCGGTGTGTAGATCCTCCAGTTCCCGAAAGTAAATTCCAGGGGTTTGATCAACTGTGCTCGAAAGCTGGCAAGGTCCTCCTTGCGCACCAGACCATCGTTTTTCCGGAAATCCTCAGCAATGGAATCAGCTATTTCACCCTGATAAAAATCATCAACTCGCCCCTTCAACGCCAATATTTCCAGCATTTTCGCGAGATTCTTGTTGAAAAGCCTTGCACCCGGCACCGGTAGCTTTCCCCCCGGCAAGTACAGGGCGGCAGAGCCCGGATCCCGGCCCAAACTGGCGGCAGCGTTCCGGATCGTGTTTGCCAGTTGCTGGGTCAGCGTGAAACCATCCCTCGCCAGACGGATGGCCGGCTGTGCCACATCGGAAAATTTCCTGGTTCCAAATTGGTCCAGTGCCATCTGGATTCCGGCAAGCACACCAGGAACACAAGGCGAAAGCCAACCACGGTAAGCGGGGCTTCCCTGGCCAGGGGACTTTCCGGAAAACAATTCCGGCCTTGCCAGCCGGGGAGCTGTGCCATTGAAGTCGATGGCTGATACCGTGCCGTCAGGCTGGGCCACGACAAAGGCTCCGCCATAACCAGCGACTCCCGTCGAGGCGGGTGCCGCCACGCCCGCTGCCAATGCGGCAGCGGCAATCGCGTCAACCGCGTTACCCCCTCCCCTCAGGATTTCCCGCCCAGCCTCGGCTCCTTGGGCCTGCCCGAGCACCAGTCCCCCATCTGGCTGGCCTCCTTGCCCGCGGATGCCTGCACTCAACAGGACACCCGAAGCCCCAGCCAGAAATCCGCGCCGGCTGCTCATGGATTTGCAACCTTGGCTTTCGCTTTGGGCTGGGGAAACCTTTTGACCTCCACATCATTTTTTTGTCGGGGCCCCGGAGTGCTGCGCCCGTCTGTGATCAATTTTTCAAACTGTGTACGCATTTCCAAAACCCGTGCCTGTTCCTTCCCCGCCAGGTTGACCTTCTCTGCCAAGTCATCGCCCAGGTGGTAAAGCTGCGGTGGTTCGGTCGCGATGTATTTCCACAACCCCGACCGATACCCCGGCATCCCATTCGCCGCGCAACTCACGGAGTTCACGCGGGTCGCCTGGCTTCCGCCCAACATCAGGGAAAGCATGCTGAAACTGTCTTCCCCCGCGTTTTCCGCTAAGGTGTGGCCCCACAATTCGGCTAGGGTGGCCATCATGTCGGCGTGATGCACCAGTTCGGGGCGGACAGATCCGGCGGGAATCTTGCCCGGCCACCGGGCGATCAGCGGAACCCTGTGTCCCCCCTCATGGACCGAGGTTTTGTAATCCCGCAAGGGCCCGCTGGGAAAATGCCCGCGTCCTTCCAGGTGCTTGACTCCGGTGTAGGAGGCAAAACCATTGTCACTGGTCAGCAATACCAAAGTCTTGTCAGCAACCTTCGCTTCCTCCAGCGCCTTCAAAACCCTGCCGATGGTGGCGTCTGTCTCCACCACCAGATCTGCCACCGCGCTGTCCAAACCGCTCTTTCCGACAAATTCACGGTTGACCGATAAAGGCGTGTGGGGAGTGGTCAAAGGCAGGTACAGGAAGAACGGATCAGTTCCTTGGGCCCGTTCCCGGATGATGGAACAGGCTCGATCCGTGATCGCAGGCAATATTCCTTCCAGGGGCCATTCGGGGAGTGCTGGCCCCATCAGGCTCGCCAGATTGTTTCCCAGCTTCCCGATGGGCAACAGTTGCGAGGGCTTGCCCTTGAACTGGTCATTCTCGATGAAACCATACGGAGGCCAGTTCGGCACATCGGTCCCGAAATAGCTGTCAAAACCGCGCGTGGTGGGCCCGCCTGGTATCCGTCTTGAAAAAGCGGCCTCCCATACCTTGGCCTCATTGGCCTGCAACGGGCGGACGGTTTCACCCGCCTTCAGACGGGACCACTCCAACAGGTTTTCCCTCTCCGGTGCAGTGAAATCCCAGTCCCAACCCAGGTGCCATTTGCCCACGCAGTCGGTTTTATAACCCTGCTGTTTCGCCATAGAGGCCAAAGTGAGACGGTCCGGGGCAATCAGCGGGGGTCCATACACCCCAACAATCCCGGTTTGCAGTCGGGTGCGCCAATGGTAGCGACCGGTCAGGAGTGCGTAACGGGACGGAGAACAAACTCCCGACGAGGAATGCGCGTCTGTGAATCGCGTCCCCTGGGCCGCAAGGCTGTCCATGTGAGGGGTGGGAATCTTGCCACGCTCGGGGTTGTAACAGCGGATGTCACCGTAACCCAGGTCATCCGCAAGAATCAGCACGATATTGGGCCTTTCCCCACCAGGGCCTTTCCCCTGGCCTGCGCCTCCCTCCTCCTTGGCAAGCCAGCCCAGGGAAACAAGGAATCGGTCCGCCTCCCGAAGAGTCTGCTCTTTGTGGGGTTCCCGGTTGAAGAAACCGTGTCCAGCGCCCGGGTAAATCCTGGTTTCGCAACGGGACCCAACCGCCTTCATGCCGGTCTGGAACCGCTCCAGGGTGGCAACAGGAATCAGCTTGTCCTGATCCCCCAGGAAGACAATGCTCGGCGGGGCCCCTTTTTGGATGTTGTGCGCCGGGGAATAATCCCTGTACGAATCTCCCACCCGCTGATTTCCCCAGCCACCCATCGGCCCGTTGTCCAGCACCGGGTT
>CAWUOE010000396.1:0-3810 GCA_963923355.1 uncultured Gemmataceae bacterium
TTATGTGGATTGTCCCACACCCCTCACAATCGATTGCGAACAGCCCTGCTCCCAACACACCGTTTACCTGCACCTCTCCGGTCATGCCAGCCATCATTTCAATGGCCGGGACCATGAAGCGCACCGGCGTCAGGCAGTGATGGTCAACCCGGGCGACAGGGAAAAGCTGCTCACCGGACCCACCCGTGCCCTGCTGCTTTCGCTCAACCCGAAAATGGTTCTGCCCGCCCTGAAGGCTCGCCAACTTCCCCAGCCGGAAAGTGGCAAGCTGAATGGCACTTTTTCTCTGGCGAATGGCCCTGGAAAAACCCTGCGGAATCTTTGCCTTCAGTTGGCAGGTGAACTGGATCAACCAACTGTGGCAAGCGGTGGCAGCGCCACGCTGGAGTTGTACCGGGCCCGCATTCTGGAAGCGTTATTGGATGCGATCTCAAGCCAGACCGTCTCTCCCAGCCCACGGATCGCCTTACCCGGCAAGGCAGGACTGGAGGAACTGGAGCATTGGATTCTGTCCAACCTGGACCAAACCCTGGGAGTGGATGAATTGGCCGCCCGCATGGGTATGACGGTGCGCACGGTACAGCACCTGTTCCGCAAGCACCACGGCCTGACTCCGAAAGCCTTCGTCCGCGCCCGCAAGCTGGACGAGGCGCGCCGGCAGCTTCAGTCCGGAACCTGCACCAGTGTGGGCGAGGTCGCGCTGGGTCTTGGTTTTTTGCACCTGGGGCGCTTTGCCATCGCTTACCGGGAACGCTTTGGGGAAACGCCTCGTGAGACCCTGAATCACTCGAGCTAATACTTTTCTGTCTTTTATGTAATATTTGCCGACTGTTATCCAAAAACCTCAAAAATCACGACCTTTTTCTCAAAATAACTAAAGTATTGCGCTATCTGGACAAAATAGCGGGGTATGAGTCTTTACGATGGGTTTTCCGAATACCGTTCTAGGCAAATTGGAGATATTGGCATGTTTAAGAATCTGATCCCCAACAACCACCGTCGCAATCGCCTAGCTAACAGCCGTCAAACCGCACTGAATCTCACCCTGCTGGAAAGCCGAACAGTTCCCGCCGTGCTGATGACCAGCGGGGCCTTGGCAAGCCAACCCACCTGGGGCATTCAACCTTCCACCCCCATTAGCATTAATCCCACCACTTTTTATCACGGTATCGCCATCGTCACCCGCGACATTGACAACCAGCCCATTGATTTCAATCAGGATGGCTTTCCAGACATGGCCCAGGTGGGAGGAAACACCGGGGCAGTTGGCTACACCTCCACCGAAACTGCCTATATCTCGTTTGATCGAGCAGGTTTCGGAAAAATCGCCTTCGGAAGCGCAAACGGGCTGGTCTACTCGACCAAGGGAGGCAAGCCGGATGTGCAGATACCCCTCCAGTTTGGAGGGACTCAATACGCGGTGGCGGACCTGAACCAAGATGGCTTCCAGGACATTTTGGCCCTGCAGAGTTCCCCTAATTTTCCCGGCAAGGTGATCACCGGGCACTACCTGTGGGACAACACCGCCCAGGATTTCGCGCATGTGGAAGGGACCGTTCTGGATGTGACCGATTATAAATTCGGCCAGATGGATCTGAAGGATGTGAACGGCGATCAGATCCCGGACCTGGTGACTCCCATCTTCTCCACCGTCCCTGTCAATAATCCTTACAACCCCGATGTAACTGGCTACAAGGTTTTACCGATGACCGGTTTCCAGGTAAACCTGGGGGTTTCTGACCCCACCTTCGGCCACTGGGCCGGGGATTTCGCCCCCACGGCCTACACTTCCGTCTCCCTGCGCGCGCCCAATGTTTATTTCGGCGTTCCAGTGGATGTCAGCCCGACCGGAGATATCAGGGTAGCTGGACCTTCAACCTACAACCCGGTAGTGAACACCGTTCTGGTAGACCTGAACGGAGACGGGCTTAGGGATCTGGTGATCCCCGAGGTAGATGGCATCAGCCTGTTTGCCAACCCGGGCTCGGGCCTGTTTGGCCAGGCGACCGGCCAGTTCTTCAACACAGCCGGAGGCGCCAACGGCCTCAATCTTTTGACAGGTGATTTCAACAACGATGGCAAGCCGGACCTGGCCACCAGCCCCAATGTGGTTGCCATTGGCTTGATGAGCGTAGTTTCTCCTACTTACTCCTTATGGATGGCCAATAACTCCCCGCTGAGTGTGTTTTTGAACACCACGCAGGCAGCAGGGGCCATTGACCTGTCCATGACGGCTGTGCCCGGTTTTTCCACGAGCGGTTTTTCCTGGAATGGCAGCTTGGCAACGGCTGATTTCAACGGGGACGGCAACCTGGACTTGGCCGTGGGTAGCGGTGAAAACCAATCCACCAGCTACGGCATCATCGAGGGGGATGGGCAGGGTAATTTCGGCACCATGGTGCGGTTCAACGGTTACACCAACGCCGCCGATGGCTATGTCAATGATTTCAGCCGCGCGCTCAACTACCTGAATGTTGCTGATTTCAACCGGGACGGCCAGGTGGATGTGGTGGTCTCCTCCCTGAACATCGGCCCGGGTGGCTCCGGCCAAAGCACCGGCAAAGCCAATTCAGCGGTGGGCATCACCGGGCTGGCATTGAACCAGACCTTTGGCACCCCCATGGTGAACGCTGCGGCCATTCCCGCGGCCACCGTGGGGCAGCCTTACAGCCAGCAACTGTTGGTGATTGGCGGTGACCCGTCCAAGCCGTTTGCCTTTGCCCTCAATCCCGCCAGCGTTGCCTTACCAACCGGGCTCACGCTCAGCCCCACCGGGCTGATCAGCGGAACACCCACCCAAACCGGCCCGTTCCAGTTGATCCTCGACATCAGCCAACCCAACGGCCCGCGCGGCACCAGCATGGGCACTTTGATGGTGAACAACGCCATTCCTGGCGTACTGACCATCAGTCCCGCCACGCTGCCTGCCGGCACCGCCGGGACGGCCTACAGCCAGCAGTTGACCGTGACAGGCGCCACCGGGGCCGTATCCTGGGCCGTCACCTCGGGTGCCTTGCCCCAAGGACTGTCTCTCAGCGCTGGCGGCCTGATCAGCGGTACCCCGTCCTCCACCGGCGCGGCCAGCTTCACGGTTGGCGCCACCGACAGCGCCGGCAACACCGGCTATCGCCAGTACAGCCTCACCATCGGCACCAACCCCACGCCCCCGCTGGCAGGTCCCTTCATCGCCGCCGGGCAGGGCCAGGGCGGTCTGGTCAGCATCTTCAACGCGGATGGATCCCAGCGATCCACCTTCGCCCCCTACGGCACCGGGTACAAAGGATCCGTCACTGTCGCCCAGGGCGATGTGAATGGCGACGGCGTGGCCGACCTGGTCACAGGTACCGGAGCCGGGTCGGAACCTCATGTCATGGTCTTTGACGGAAACACCCTGGCCCCCATCGGCAGCTTCTACGCCTACGCGCAGGCCTTCCGCGGCGGTGTGCGGGTGGCGGCGGGCGATGTGAACGGCGACGGCAAGGCCGAGGTGGTCACCGGCACCGGCCCGGGCAGCGCCCCCAATGTCTGCGTGTTCAACGGCACCACGGGCACCACGCTGCAGAGCTTCTACGCTTACGCCCCCGAGTACCGCGGCGGCATCAATGTGGCGGCGGGAGATGTGACCGGCGATGGCAAGGCCGACATTGTCACCGGCAGTGGCGTGGGCGTGTCGCCCCATGTGGTGGTTTTCGACAGCGCCACGGCCCAGGCCCTCTATTCGTTCTATGCCTATCAAACCGGCTTCAAGGGTGGCGTGAATGTGGGCACAGGCGATGTGGACGGCGATGGCAAGGCCGACATCCTAACCGG
>CAWUOE010000397.1:0-3810 GCA_963923355.1 uncultured Gemmataceae bacterium
GCGCACGGTGTAGCCGGATAGGAGGCCCATGTTGCCACCACGGCCGAGGAGGATGGGGGTTCTTTCCACCTGGTGGTGGTGGAAATCGTCGAGATAATCGGTGAATTGGAGGTGGCTGGTGGCCAAGTGGGGTGTGAGGTTTTCCCAGGACGCAGGGAACGGGGCACCCGGGCGCAGCATCTGCTCCATGCCCTGGTGAATCAGGTTGCCCCAGTGCATGCCCAACCGGTTTTCGTCATCATCCCTCAGGCCCAGAGTGTGTTCCACAAAGAAGCGGAATGGGCAGCCGGCGAAACGCTCCAGCGCGGTGGGGGAAAAGCCGCGGGTCTCGTGCCAGATGGCCCGGATGAGGGGGATTGCCCACGGCTCTAGCACGGGTTGATTCTGGATGGTCTGGGCTGGTTCACGGGTATCGGTCAGGGTGGGCAAACGATCCAGCCAGGAGTTTAACTCGCCTTTCCAGGGTGTGGTTTCGGCTGCCTGGTCCCACTGGAGGAGGGCCTGCCAAAGGCCATCCTGTTCCCCGGGCTGGACTTGGAGAATTTGTTCCTCCGTGGCACCGGTTGCGGTGAGGATTTCGCGCCAGAACGGACTGGGTTGCAGGCGTTCCTCGCCATCCTGGCCGGGTCTTGTGAAAACCACACGGCGTGTGGAAAGCAGACCCTGGCAAAGCATCAGCTTCGCCTCCCGTTCGATGCGCCCGGGTTCAGCGGGGTCGAGATGATCCTCACCACGGGCGCGGGCCGGGAAGGCATCCTGCCGCATGCCGGTCCAAAACAAACAGTCAAAATCGCCACCCCTCAGGGCTTCGGGGAGCAGGATCTGCACGGCGGCGGTATCCTGCGCCCGCAGGCGGAAACCTTCGGATTGGATGGCCAGGGTGAGAGCCGCAGCCAGATCCGGAACGCCCGTGTCCCTATTGGGGATGAAGCAATCAGCAGGTGTGGAGGCAACACCCTCGAGGGCATCGAGCAGGTTGTTCCAGGCCAGTTGATCCTCTTCCAGTTCCCGGTCGGGAAGTCCCGCCGGTTTTTGGGTTCCCGCGAGTGTGGTGTCCAATGCGAGGCCGTCGAGGAAGGCGGCGAGCCGGGAGACCAGTGTGGAGCCGGGGGACTTGTCGGGGTGGACGGAGGCGAAGACTTCTATCAGATCGCGGAGTCGATTGGCAGCCGAGTCGGCCAAATCCAGCATGTGGGCGGCCCATTGCTTCCTGGCGGTGTTTTCCTCGGCGGTTGCCGGGACGTCTTTGTCAGGTTGGCTGGATTTTTGGATCGCGTCTGTCCAGAATTGAAGCCATGCATCGGGGGTGCGGGCCTTGCGGACCCCCAATCCGAGACGACGCAACTGGGGCAGTAGCCATTTCTTTTCCAGTTTTCGGCTGATTTGGCTGCTGCCCAGCAGGGTGTGCAGTTGTTCGTGGGAGAACAGGCCATCCCGCGCCGCCAAGGCCGCGCGGACCAGGCGGGCCAGCCTGGACGATTCCAGGGGGATGGTTTCGGCCTGGGTGGAACAGGCGATGCCGGCCCGCTGGCAGGCCATCCGGAATCGGGTGGCTTCTGCACTGTTTGGCACCACGATGGCCAAGCGGTGGGGGTTTTCCCGCAGGTGGGGATCTGCGCGGAGGAGGGCGCGGATCTCCGCGGTCACCCAGGCTGGTTCATCACGGCGCTGGGCGACCAAGGCGAGACGCAGGGCGTCCGGGGGTAGAGAAGGCTGCAATCGTTGCCCGGAAGTGGAGAGATGGTCAGCCAAAGGGGCCAACGGGCCGGAGGGATTGGAAGGATCGACCAAGGTTCGGCCGGTGGGGAGGAAAAGGCGTTCCAACAGCCGTTCCACGTCGCCGTGCCACCATTGGTCCCGGATGGAGGGGATCCACCAACGGATTTCGGTCAGGGCTGACAGACTTTCGACCAGCTTGAGAGATTGCTTGTCGAGGTGGTGGAACCCGTCGAGGAGGATCACCGGAAGGTTTTTGCCGACCCAGCGTGAAACGGGTGAGCTTGCATCCTCCAGTTCGGAGATGAGGTTTTCCGTGGCGGTGTGAAAATCGGAGCATCCATCCGCAGCCAACCTGTCGCGGTAGAGGCGCAGAGCCGGGTCCCAAGCCTCCAAGCGTTTGGCAGGCCGATCACGGCCTTTTTCCTCGAGGGATTCCGCGATCTCCTCGCCGATGGGTTCCTGGGTGTGCAGCTGATTCCAAGCCCGGATGGCTTGATCCACCATGCCGGGGGAAGGACTGAGTCCGGCAGATTGCAAGGCGTGGGAAAAACGGATGGCTTGCTCGGCACCGCTGATCAACCGGCATTGGCGCATGCAGAAGCCGCCCAAATGGGAAGCCAATTCCGCCAGGGAAACAATGCGTGGAAGCAGGCGCGCGCCTTCCGCCCCGTTTGGTAGCGGTTGCTGGAGGGCCCGACGCCGGCGGGCAGTGGGTACCACAATCCATGCCCTGCGACCGGCTTCGGCCAATTCCTGCCGCCACATGGCGATGGTGAAATCCTGATCGCCTTCCTCGGGGTAATGCACCTCACCTTCCGGACCTGCAGAGACGGGCATCTGGTTTAGGCAGGGGAAACAGGCAAATCTGGAAAAGCAGATGCGAAGTGGCACGGCAGGATCCTCCTTCCGTATATTCGCAGGATGCTGGCAGAATTTTCAGGGGGTGTCTGATTTTTGGATCAGCCGGAACGATTGGGGCCTGTTACCTGAATTTCGATACTGGAATTTGAAAGCAGTTTCGGTTTTTTGACTCGGCTGGTGACGATATATTGGAGTTTCAAGGCGAAGGCCTGCCATCCCACGGGACCGTAGCTCAACGGTTAGAGCAGGGGACTCATAATCCCTTGGTTCAGGGTTCGAATCCCTGCGGTCCCAATTCTTTTTTTTCAAAACTTCCATCGTGGGTGCCTGGCGCAATTCGTTGTATTGAGTGTGTTGGGGCCGGGTATCTGGCCATTTGGGCCCGTTGTGTGGCCAAGCCACTTTCTTTCCAACACCATCCGCCGGACTATCAAGCAGCGAAATCCAACGGCTTGCCGGTGATCTTGTGCACTGTTTGGGCAATTTCACGGCCCTGATTCTCGTTACGCGTGCGGAAAAGGATGGATTCCTGGCGGCCGGAATGGCGGGTGAGGGCAATCACCAAGTAGGGGCGGTGCATCACCAGGAAATAAAAGACCACGCCCGGGACAATTGTTGGCACCATCAGGAGCACCATGACCACCCATTCGAAGACTCCCATGCTGGAACGAATGGAGCATTTGACGCCCTCATGCCCTTCCGGCAGGTGGTGGGCCTGGCTGATGGGCAGAAAAGCCAAACGGAATTTTCTGGTGATACGCACCTGACCTTTGCGGTTTCGCGAGAGGGACAGTTCGCCGTAACTGCCCAGCAGCAAAAAAACCTGGGGTATGCCAAAAACAGACCAGCCGATCAGGCCACCCAGTCCCATGGAATCGAACTGCCACAGGGCTGTGAGGGTGACCAGGATAGCTCCCGACCAGAGGAAGGCGAGCATTTTCCGGGTATGTGGCTCCATGCTCTCCACCCAGTGGAGCTGGACCACTTTGTGGGAGCGTCGGACCCGTTCGCCGGTCTGAAAATTCAAGCCGCATTGAAAGCAGAGAACCGATTCAGCCGGCAAACGCTGATGGCATTTTGGGCACAGGATTTCACCGCTGTCTGTGATCGCGTAGGGGAGGCTATCTTCCGGGTTCTCCGAGGAAGTGTAAGCAACCTCGACCCGCTGCGGCTGGACCAGGAGCTGGGGCTGCGCCTCTTTTTCGACACCTTGAGGCGGGGGGCCTGATT
>CAWUOE010000398.1:0-3796 GCA_963923355.1 uncultured Gemmataceae bacterium
TCGCTGGCGAGGTGGCGCAGCTTGCGCATGCTGCGGGCGTGCAACTGGCGCACACGCTCCTTGGTGATGCCGAAGCGCTGGCCGATCTCCTCCAGCGTCATGCCGCGGTCGCGGGCGGCCTGTTCTCCCCCGGCGGGGTTGATGCCGGCGCGCATGCGGATGATCTCGCGTTCGCGGGGGTCGAGCTTGCCCAGCAGGGTGTTGACGCTCTCGGCGACCAGCTCCTGGCGGGAGAGGATCGACTGCTCGTCGGTGCGGCCGTCGGGGCTGAGCATCAGCACCTCGTCCTGGCCGGTGACGAACCGCTCGCGGCGCTGCATCTCGTCGGGCACGCTGCGGGAGAAGTTCTTGATGATCGCCCAGCTCGCGTAGGTGCTGAACTTGAAGCCGCGGCCGAAGTCGAACTTCTCCACCGCGCGGATCAGCGACATGTTGCCGTCGCTCATGCGCTCGAAGAGGTTCTCGCCGGTCGCCAGCCCGCGCTTGGCGATGTTCACCACCAGGCGCATGTTGGCGTTGATGAGCAGTTCCTTCACCTCGTTCGACTGGTTCAACAGCAGGTTGATCCGGTCGAGCGTTCCGGTGCGCACCTTGCCGGGCTCCAGCTCGCGCACGCCCTCGGCGTTGACCCGGCAGAAGGTGTCGCGCAGACGGGCCGCCTTGAACTTCAGGAAGTTCATCTTGCGGAAGAGGTGCTGCTCCTGCTCCTTGCTGAGCAGCGGCACCCGGTAGAGGGGTGCCAGCTCGGCGGGCACATCGCGTGGCACCTTCATCGAGGCGCGACGGGCCTCGTACTCGTCGGCGCCGGGCATGGCCGCGAGGATTTCGCGCTCCACCGCCGGGTCCTCGAACGAGTCGTGGTGGATGAAGTCGATGGGCTGATCCACCAGCTTCTGGGCCATCACCTCGTGGATCACCCGGTACATCGAGTTACGGGTCCTGTGATATTTCTTGGCGAGAGTTTCCACTGCTTGGCCCCTCCTGTACTGGGTGAAGATCTCCACCTTGGTACGCTCATCCAGCGGTCCGGTTCGCCTGGGATAAAAGGCCCTTAAGGGATTTTCACGATCGTGTTGCTTCAGCAGCGCGCGCATCGTCTCCACCGCGCGTCCGAAACGGCGGGCCAGGATCCGGCTGGCCCTCAGCAGGGGAATCCCCTTGCCGGCCAACCTCCGGGCACCGCGCAGGATGGCGGCCTTCTCATCGGCCTCCATCCGCTCGAACCGCGCGCCGCGCTCCACGCGTGCCGCGTTGCGGGCGACGAAGCGCTCGACCTCGACCCAGCGGAACAGGAGCCTGCTCTTGCCGTCCACCACCGAGCGCTTGCCGGCAAGCCCAAGGGCCTGCCACCTGCGCAGGGTGCGGACATTGACGGCCAGCCGTTTGGCCAGCTCGTCCAGCGTGAGCACCTCCTCCACCGTCTCCGCGGGAAGCGCGGGCAAGCTGTCTGTCAACAACTTGGCCAGCAGCTCCAGGTCGGAGGCGAGTTCCCGTCCCGGCAGCACCAGCCTGCCGCGGTCCTCCGGGCGGAAGCCCGTGACGCGCCAGACCAGGTACTGGTACGGGTAGACCCGGTCGGGCCGGACCTCGGCCAAAAGCTTGCGGGCGTTGTCCGCCTGCTGGGCTTGCTTGGCGGAGGGGGAGAAACGGGTGAGCTGGTCGGCCAGCTCGCGCAGGGGTTCCAGATGAAATCCTTGCATGCCTGAGGCTCCCATTTCCCTACCGTCCCTGGTGGTCATCGGCCCGGCCCGCGGCATCCGCCGCGCCAACCTCACACGATCGCGAACCTCTCCTTTCGGGTAACACCCGGCTTCAGCCGGGCGTTGGGCCTGCCGGCCCCAGGTTTTTGTCCCAGTCAAATCGTCCCTGGGAGAATTCGCGCGAGCGTGCGGGCTTTTTCCATGGCCAACCGGAAAACCGGTCAATCTTTCCACAGGAAGCCTAGCTCACAAATCCTTCCCAGGCCGGAAACTTTTGGCGGTAGGAAATTCTTTCCCGCCTTGGGTTTCCGTCCGCCCCTTCTTGCAAGCAACACGCCGTTCCTTGCCGGAACCGAAGGAGATTTTTCGCCAGGCCTCCACAGGTTTGACGCAAGTGCTGATGCGGTCGATCGTTGTGGAGGGAATATTTTTTGGTTTTTTCCGCGGAATGTGTGGGGGCAGGGAGGCTTGGGGGCCCCCGAAAGGCTGGCTGGGACCGGTAAAAATGCCAAAAAACGGCCCCGGAAGGGCTGTCGTGTGGCAAAGTTTCATGGTTTTCGGCCGAAACAGGCCGCCGGGACGCTGCGTTTGGCGAGGTGACCATGTCTTTTTTTGCCTGGATGACCCTGTGGGTGGTTTCCCAGCCGTTGCCGAATGAGGCACTGCTGGAGGAACGGTTTCAGGTCGGGCAGGGGTGGCGGGTCAAATCCCGTTCGGAAATCGGTGGCACCCTGCACCTGCCCGCGCCGGGGGGCAAATCAACCCGGTCTTTGCTGGTCACTGGTGAAAGCGCCCTGGAGTATGAGGAGGCCATCCTGGCCCTGGGCTCCACGGCTGAGACCGGCGGAGTCGCCCGGACGCTGCGGCTGTACAAGCGCGCCGACCTGAAACGGAAAATGGGCGATCAGGACCAGTCGAGTGGCATCCGCCCGGCGGTGCGCAAGGTGGTGCTGGTGCGACAGGGCAGCCAGGAGGTCCCCTTCAGCCCCAACGGTCCGCTCACCCTCAACGAGATCGAATTGGTGCGGACCGACCTGTTCACTCCGGCCCTGGGCGGTCTGCTGCCGGGCAAGGTCGTGGCATCGGGATCAACCTGGGAGGCAAAACCCGACGCGGTGCGCGAATTGACGGACATGCTGCGTATCGATTCGGGCCGCATCGAATGCACGCTGGCTGAGTTCCAGAACATCCAGAACCAGCAGGTGGCGCGGATCCGTTTCTCGGGCAAGGTGACCGGCGCCAATCAGGATGGCCCCTGCACCCAGGACCTTGAGGGCCAGGCCTACTTCGACCTGAATGCGCGGTTTCTGGCCTACCTGTCCCTCAACGGGAAGCACAACCTGCCCGGCGGGCAGGGCTATCCCCCCAGCACGCTTCAGGGCCGATTTGTGCTGACGCGCGAGAAGCTGGACGGACCGGGGGAACTCGGGGCGGTGCAACCCGGGGATACCCGTTACGAACCCGGGGAAGACAACACACTCCTGGTGGAGGAGCTGCCCAACCTGAGGCTCGAATACCCGCGCCGGTGGAAATATATCCAGGGTGGGGCCCGCCAGATCACCATGGATGGCGCGGATGGATCGGGCCTGCTGATCACGCTGGAGCCAGCTGGCAGGGTGCCCAGCCCGGTGCAGTTCCAACTGGAAAGCCGGGCGTTTCTGGAACGGGGCGGCCACCGCATCGTGGGGGGGGAACAACCGCAGATGCTGTCCAACGAGATCAGCCGATTCACGCTCGAGGCGGAGAAAGACGGCAAACGGATCCACCTGGAGTACTACGTGCGAACCACGCCGTTGGGGGGCATTCTGGTGGCGGGGCGATTCCCTGGCGACACCAGGAACGCCAGACCCGACCTGGAGCGGCTGATCCGCCGCACGACCATCACCTCGGCAGTCCGCTAGATACCATTGGATATCTTTTGGTTTTGCCCATTTGGCTAATTTTGATTAAATCCCCGCAAAAGCACGAAAATTGGTTTGCTCCCGTAGCCGATTGATTTACCTTGTCGGGAGTCGGGAGTTTGGGGTACATGCTCCCGGGGCCTATACCGTGTTCGGCATCAGCCGGGCATAGGTCACGGCAAGGGGTTTATCATC
>CAWUOE010000399.1:0-3773 GCA_963923355.1 uncultured Gemmataceae bacterium
TCAGGGGGATCTTTTCGACGGATTGGCAGCAGGCCCTGGTGCCGAGGTCGGTGGATTGAATGCTGAAGTTTCAGCCGAGCCGGCGACTGACGGCTGGGATTACTCGGGTTACCAGGCGGTGACCACGGCCGAGCAGTGGAACAAACTGTTGGAATCGGTCCGGGCGTGGAAGCGTTTTGCCTTTGACCTGGAGACAACCAGTCTGAACCCCTTGGAGGCGAAAATCGTCGGCGTGGCACTCTGCCGGGAAGAAGGGAAGGCGCACTATGTCTCCCTGCGCGGACCTTTGGCCCAAACCAGTCTGGATCCCGAGATCGTTCTCGCCGACTTGAAGCCGGTGTTCGAGAACGCGGGTGTCGAGAAGGTCAACCAAAATATCAAGTACGAATACCTGGTGCTGGCAGCCCATGGCATCCAACTGAGGGGATTGGCTGGCGACCCGATGGTGGCCGATTATCTGCTGCACGCCGGTGAGCGCAGCCACGGGTTGGATGAACTTTCCTCGCGCTATCTTTCCCATCGAATGATCCCCATCACGGAACTCATCGGCAAGGCGGGTCGGAAACAGCCCCAAAAGCGAATGGATGAGGTAGATGTGGAGCAAGTGGCCCGTTACGCCTGCGAGGACGCCGATGCCGCATGGCGCCTGACTGGAAAACTGGAAACCCTCCTGGGAGCTGGGGACGAGTCCACCGCTACCCTTCCAGGGGTATACCGGGATCTGGAGGTTCCCCTCATCGGCGTCCTGGCCCGGATGGAGGCCGAGGGGGTGAAAATCGACATCCCGCGCTTGGAGCACCTGGGACGGGAGATGGGGGCCGAGTTGCAGGAGATCGAGGCGAAGATTCAAGGCATTGTCGGTCGGCCGTTCAACATCCAGTCTTTGCCCCAATTGCGGCAGGTTTTATTTGATGAATTGAAGCTGCCGGCCCAGAAACGGACCGGCGTAACCGGGGAGGCCAGCACCGATCAGGAGACCCTGGAGCGCCTGGCCACCCTGGACCTGCCTGGCTGCGAGGTGCCCAGGTTGCTGTTGCGGCACCGTCAGGTGAGCAAGCTGAAAGGCACCTATGTGGATGCATTGCCTGCCTTGGCAGACAATGAGGGGCGTATCCATGCCTCCTTCAACCAAACCGTTGCAGCCACCGGCAGGCTCTCCTCGAGCGACCCCAATCTGCAGAACATCCCGGTGCGGCGCGAGATGGGGCAGCAGATCCGTCAGGCATTTATCGCGCGGCCCGGGTGGAGTCTGATCGCGGCGGATTACAGCCAGATCGAATTGCGCCTCCTGGCGCACCTCAGCGGGGACGAGGCCCTTCTGCAGGCCTTTAAAGACAAGGTGGATGTGCATGCCGCTGTTGCCTCGGAACTCTACGGGTTGCCGGTGGCGCAGGTGGATGACGGAATGCGTCGCACCGCCAAGATGGTGAATTTTGGCGTGATCTACGGCATCAGTGCCTTCGGGTTGGCCGCGCGGTTGGGTATCGGCAGGGCGGAGGCTGGCGCTTTCATCGACGCCTACTTTGCCAAGTATCCGGCAGTGTTGGAGTGGCAGGAAAAACTGCTCCGGCAGGCCCATGCCACGGGCACGGTGCACACCGTGCTCGGGCGGATGCGTCGCATCGAGGGGGTGCGGGCCGATTCCTCCTATCGCCAGCGCAACCAACCGGAGCGCGAGGCCATCAACATGGAGGTTCAGGGATCCGCTGCCGACCTGATCAAATTGGCCATGCTGGAAGTGGATCGCATGCTGCCTGCGGAAGGTTTTACGGGGCGTATGGTGTTGCAGATTCACGATGAATTGGTGGTGGAGGCGCCGGAAAGTGAAGCGGCTCGATTGGCCAATCGTCTGCACGCGTGCATGGCGGGTGCTCTTTCATCCCGTGTGAGGTTGAAGGTGCCACTGGAGGTGGATGTGGCGACCGGTCCCAACTGGCTGGATGTGCAGGAGATGGCCATTGGCTGATGCGGTTGCCAAACCCTTGGTAAAGCTGACGGTGCCTTTGCTGGGTGTGGTGGGTGGCATTGGCAGCGGCAAAAGCCAAGTGGCCAGAATGCTGGCTGAAGCCGGGGGAACCAAGGCCGTGGACGCTGACCTGATTGGGCATGCGGCCCTGCGTCAGCCGGATTTGCGGGCGGAGGTGATTCGGGTCTTAGGGGCGGCGGTAGCAGGTGGAATTGTGGGGGCCGATGGGGAGATCGATCGCAAAAAACTGGGGAGCCTGGTTTTCTCAGACCCCAATCGCCTGAAAAAACTGAAAGAAATCACCCACCCGTGGATCCGAAGTGAGACAGTCAGGGCTTTGGAATGCGAAGCCGGTAAGCTAGGTGCCCGTTGGGTAGTTCTGGATGCTTCGGTTTTGCTTGAGTCTGGCTGGAAACCGACGCTGGACCGCGTGATTTTTGTCCATGCACCGGACGAAGTACGCCTGGCGCGGGTCTTGTCTCGCCCGGGTTGGACCGAGGAAATGTGGAAATCCCGTGAAAAAGCCCAGCTCCCCTTGACCGAGAAGCGTCGGTTGTCGGATGATAAGATCAACAATTCGGCTGATTTGGATGCCCTTGGCAAGCAAGTCTCGTATATCATTAAGGAGTTGGAGTCGAAGTGCTCCAATCCCGCCTAAAGGCCGTCTTCACGGCAGGTTGAGATGAAGAGTTGAAGCACCCCCGCCGGGTTCCCCGCGTCTTGTTCGGTTTTCGCCCAAGCAATTCGTAGTCACGCCCTCCCCAGTTTGTTTTTGGAAGCTCCATGTCGGTTAGTGCCTCATCAGTCCCGCAGGTTTGACCAGGAAAACGAGTGACAATGGAAGGAAACGAGTCCCCAGAGAATGACGCCTCCGATTCGGGGGTGCAGGAAACGCCCAAATCACGGCGCGGACGTCCCCGCAAAGTGACAGCCGAGGACGTTCCCCAACCTGAGCCGACGAAAAAGCCAGTCAAGCGCCCGCGCAAGGCCTCGGGCAAAAAAGTGGAGCCTGAAGCGTCCGAGGAGGTCGCAGCCCCCGTGGCTCCGGTTCCGGCTCCCGAGCCAGAGGACGACATCGACGATCTGGTGTTCACCAGGCCGGGAGCCAAAAAAAATGTGGCTCCCGCGGTCCAAGCTGAGGAAGTGCCGGTGCGCCCGGTTGCCGAATCCGATTCGCCCCACAAAAAAGCCACATACCACTCAGGGGAAAACGACCATGGTCGGGGGCAGGCCGGTCCCCAGGCTGGTGTGGATACTGCCTTTCAGCCGGAAATTGTGTCCGAAATCGGCAGCAACGTCGGGGATTTTGGTGAAAGTGCCGAGCTGGATGGCGAGCGGCCTGTTTCCGGTGCGGGTGATGTCATCGAGGTTGAGCTAAACTCCCGGTATGAGGAGATCAAGAAGGGGACAACCTTCATCAGTCAGCTCCAGCAGATGTCGCTGGCGCAGTTGCAGGAGATAGCGGAGCAGGAAAAGGTCCCGGATTTCGAGGGGCTGCGCAAGCAGGATTTGATCTACCGCATTGTCAAGGAGCGGGTACGGCAAAACGGTTTGATGTTCGGCGATGGCACATTGGAGGTGCTGCCGGACGGCTTTGGTTTTCTGCGTTCAGCGGAACACAGCTACAACCCGTGCTCCGACGACATCTACATGTCACCCTCGCAAATCCGCCGTTTCGGCCTTCGGCCCGGGGCGATGGTTGCCGGGCAAATCAGGCCGCCCAAGGAAAACGAACGATATTTCGCCCTGTTGCGCGTGGAGGCTATCAACCAGCAGGACCCTGAACTGCTGAACCGCAAGGTGATGT
>CAWUOE010000400.1:0-3760 GCA_963923355.1 uncultured Gemmataceae bacterium
CACAAGGAGTATCGTCGGCAGCGTCAGATGTGTATAAGAGACAGCCCCTGTAATGGTGATTGCCGCATTCCTCAAAGTATTTGAGGATTCCCCCATCAAGCTGGAAGACGTTCTCGAACCCCTGGTTGATCATGAAGGGGGCGGCTTTTTCGCAGCGGATGCCCCCGGTGCAGAAAGTGATGATGGGCCGATCCTTGGGGAGGGGATCCAGCCGGGCGGTGGCCTCCGGGAAATCGCGGAAGGTGCGCACACCGATGGGGATGGCGCCGTGGAACGTGCCCAATTCGACCTCGTAATCGTTGCGGGTGTCTAGCAGGGTGACAGGTTTACCCTCATCGAGCCATTGCTTCAACTGGCGGGGACTGATGCGAGGCGCCGGCCTGTTGACCGGGTCGATCCCCTCGACCCCGAAAGAGATGATCTCCCGCTTGATCTTGACCAGCATGCGGGAGAAGGGCTGTTGCTCGCTGAGGCTTACCTTGGGGGTGAGGTCCTTGAGGCCGGGTACCGCTCGGAGGAGTGACAGGAGCTGGTCGACCCGAGCGGCCGGACCGGCCACGAACAAGTTGATCCCCTCGGTGCTTAGGAGGATGGTGCCCTTCAGGCCCCAGTCCCTGCAAGCGAGGCGCAGTTGGTCGCGCAGGCCCTTGAGGTTTTGGAGCGGGGCAAACCGGTAGGTGGAGATATTGGTGACCGGTGGCTGGGTGGTGGACACGAGAAAACTCCAAGCGGATCATCGTGTCTTATTTTAAACCATCGGGCCCCACCGCCCATGTGGAACCGGGCCCACCCCATTTTTCCTGGCAGCCTTGCTCATTTTTTCCGGGTGTTATTCCGGCATTGCCGTAGGGCGCGGTTTTCAGCCATTCGTGCTTTCACCAGCTTGCGCACCAGTGTCGCAGGCAGGCCGCCACCGGGTGCAAATCGAACGGTACCGGTGCTGGTGTCATATTTTTCCAACAGGCCGGCGTGGGATTTCACGATGCTTGAACTCATCAGGTAAAGGGCACAGTGCCTGTTGGTGGCACCCATACCCACGAGGACTTGGCCTTCCAATCGGAAAGAAGGCAAGCCGTAGCAGATGCATTCCTCTGCTTGCGGGGCCGCGGCGAGGATAAGTTTGCGCAGGCGCTGGAGTTCGGCCTGCTGGTCGGGGGTTAGGCGGGAGAGGTAGGAATCCAAAGTGAGAGGATCTTTTGCCACCTGATTCTCCTCGGGAAATATGACTGAACTGGAGCAGTTTTGGTCGGTCGTATTTTTTGACAGTTGCCTCAATAATCCGTCAGATTTTTGGGTGGGAAAGCGGCCCGGAGGGCGTTCAGGACGGCGAGGACATCGATGAGTTCCTGGGTGACGGCACCGGCCACCGGGGAAAGTATTCCCGCGGCGGCCAGGACCATGCCCAAGACGCTGACGAACATTCCCCCCACGGCGCTCTGGAGCGCAATGGCGCGCATGCGCATGCCGATGTGGAGCAACTCGTCCACCCGTTCGAGCGAGCTGTCGAGGATGACCACGCCGGCGGCCTCCGAGGTGACCTCGCTGCCCTGGCCGAAGCCGATGCCGACGGTGGCGGCGGTGAGCGCCGGCGCATCGTTGATGCCATCGCCCATGTACAGGGTGTTCGCCTTGGCGGTTTCCGCGCGGACGAGTGCCAGTTTTTGTTCCGGGCTTTGGCCGGCATGCACCTCTGTGATGCCGACCTTGTCTGCCAGGTAGCGGACCTCGCTCTCCCGGTCGCCGGAGACGATGAGCGCCCGTGTAATCTTGTGGCAGGGGCGCAGATGGCGGATGAAGGACCGGCCCTCAGCCCGCGGTTCATCGCGGAAGCGGAAGGTGGCCAGGTATTCGCCGTCGCGGAGGGCCACGCATTCGAGCCCGCCCCCGGTGGGGGGTAGCACGTCCAACAGGTGGGGGGAGGCCTTCGAAAGTTTTTTGCGGCTGGTCACCTGGAAGGTGTGGCCATCGATCACGCCACGCAGACCCTCGCCGGGGTTCCCGCTGACCTCGACCGCCTCGGCGAGGGGGATTCGGGCGGCGCCCGCGGCCTCGACCATTGCGGCAGCGAGCGGGTGGCGAGAGTACCTTTCCAGGCTGGCAATACCCGCGAGAGCCTCATCGGCTGATTGTCCGAATGCGGGGCTGACCTCTACCAGCTTGGGTTCGCCGTAGGTGAGGGTGCCGGTTTTGTCAAAGATAGCCACCGAACAGGTGGCAATCTTTTCCAACGCGGCCGGGTCCCGGATGATGATGCCCCTCCGGGCGGCAAGCGAAATGGAGCCGATGATGGCAACCGGAATGCCGATGAGCAACGGACAGGGTGTGGCGACCACCAGGACGGCGAGAAAACGGGAGGGATTGCCACTGACTAACCAAGCGATGACGGCGATAGCCACGGCAACAGGGGTGTAGACGGCGCCCAGTTGATCACCCAGCCTGCGGATGGCAGGGCGGGCCTGTTCGGATTCACGCATCACCTGCATGATCTTGGCGTAGCGGGAATCCACCGCCTTCTTGTCGGCCCGGATGGTGAGGGCCCCCTCGCCGTTGATGGAACCGGAAAGCACCCCGGCCCCGGCCGCCTTGGGGAGCATGTACGGCTCGCCGGTGAGGTAGGATTCGTTCATGGTGCTGTGGCCGTCGATGACGGTGCCGTCCACAGGGCAGGTTTCGTGCGGGAACACAACCAACGTGTCGCCCACCTCGACCTCGGCGAGTGGGACATCCCCGAAAGTCTGCCCGGTTTTCCGGTGGGCAAGCGCTGGCAGGCGCCGGGCCAGCGCCTCCAGGGCAAAGGAAGCCCGGCGGACCGCATAGGCCTCGAGCGCTTGTCCTCCGGACAGCATCAGGACCACCAGGCTGCCGGCAAGGTATTCACCCAGGATGACCGCCGTGACGATGGAAATTCCTGCCAGCAGGTCCGAATTGAATTCACCCTTGATCAGGTGGGATGCGAGTTCGGCAACCAGGGGCAGGCCGGCCAAGAGTACCGGGAACAACGGGACCCAGGCTGCCTTGATGCCATTCATCCGAGCGGAAGGGATGAACCAGAGGAGTAGCAAGTGCGCCAGAATCCCGGTCAGGGCGATGGTGGCGATGATCCATTCCCGCTGCAGTGCTGGCCGATTTTTGGAGGCTGGGGCGGACACAGGGGTTTCCGGTTTGGCTTCAGGTATCCCCACAGTATAGCCCTTGGCATAGAGTGAAGAATCGGGAAGAGCATCGGGTTGCCTCCCGTGGGGGCAGGGGCCAAGGAATCCATGTTCAAGCATTTGGAACTGGCGCGGCCCCTGGCCGTGTTTGATTTGGAAACAACCGGGACCAGTCCGGAGCGGGACCGGATTGTGGAAATCAGTGTGGTGAAGGTTTCCCCGGGTGGCGTGGTGGAGACGAAGACCCGCAGGGTGAATCCGGGGATTCCGATCCCGAAGGCCGCCACGGCTGTGCATGGCATCTCGGACGCGGATGTGGCGGGGGAACCGCAATTCCGCCAACTTGCCAGGGGACTGGCGCAGTTCCTGGAGGGGTGTGACCTGTGCGGGTACAACATCCGGCGTTTTGACCTGCCGTTCCTTAATGCCGAGATGGTTCGGTCGGGTGTGGAATTCACCGTGCAGGGCCGGGCCGTGCTGGATGCGATGGAAATCTTCCACAGGGAGGAACCGCGCGACCTGACTGGAGCGGTACGTTTTTATCTGGAGGAAACCCATGCCGGGGCGCACGGGGCCGAGGCGGACGCGATGGCCACGGCGCGGGTGCT
>CAWUOE010000401.1:0-3753 GCA_963923355.1 uncultured Gemmataceae bacterium
GGTGTTGGCTGAGTTGCTTTCCCGGGAAAACCTGATCGGCCAGCCACAGGCGGCACAGTTGATGCTGGGCGGCGGATTGAACGCGCCCCGACTGAAATTTCAGGCGCGCGGTCACATGGTTCTGGTAGAGGCCCTGAACGCCGTCTCGATTCTGGACGCGGTGCAGAAAAACGAATCCAACCGCAACGAATTGTGGAGTCTGAACCTTCACAATACCCGCGAGGCTCCCGGCCAAACCGCCTCCCAGATCAGCACGATCCAGGCCCTGGAAAAATCCCCCGGCACCTACCTGGTCCAGTTCCAGGACGGCTGGAAACTGCCGCTGGGCGAGGCTGCCGTGCTCGGTGACGGTGTGGTGGCGCTCCTGACCCGCGAGGGGTTGATGGGGGTGGAACCTGTCAGTGGGCGAAAAATGTGGCTGAGGGAGGATGTGCGCGGGGATTCCAGGGTCCACGCCATGGGTGCCAATCTGTTGGTGGTGGAGATGGACACGGACGGAACCCCCAAGTCGACCCGCCTCATTCGGGCGGCTGACGGGGTGGGCGTGCCCGGGACCGACCTGGCCCAGCCTTACCGCCGCAAGTTGCTGGTTACAGGCAGCACCCTCATCCACTCCAGGGATCTGCCTTCCGGCGGGACTTCGGTGGTTGCCTCGGGTCCGTCGGGTGGCAAGGAGATGTGGCAGGTCGACATTCCCGCGGGGTCCCGTTTTGCCGAGGAGGATCAGGCCGGGGTCATTTCCTGGGTGGAGCCCGAGGGCAGGTTCCGTCGCATTGCTTCCGAAAACGGCCGGGACCTTTTTTCCGCCCGGGTGGACCCGCTTCACGCCCAGGGGGCGACCCCCCGGGTGTTGATGGATTCCGAACGGCTTTACCTGCTGTTGGACAAGCAGTCGGCCCCCGGGGCGATGGTTTCCAGCAATTTCAACACGGCCACCGGGGTTCGCCAGGTGGCCGCGAACGGGGAACTCTACGCCTTTGACCGGGCGACTGGAAAAACAGCGTGGAGGGTTTCCACCAAGAATCAGATGCTGGTGGCCGAGAACTTCGAGAACATGCCGGTGATCCTGTTCTCCAGCCGGTACACCAAGCCTGGCAACGGGAACGCCCGACAGAATGTCGGTGCTTTTCTGAGCATTGACAAGAAATCCGGCAAACGCCTCATGGACGAGGAGCGGCCGAACCTGCAGCAGTTCCAGAACTTCAAAATCGATTCCAAGCGGGGCCGGATCGAGCTGGAGGCCCCGGGTTCCCGAATCGTCCACCAGGTCACCGGCCCGGGGGGCAAGTGATGCAACCATTCGGCCGGTATTTCCAAAAAATTCATCGCTGGATGGCGGGAGGGATTCCCATGGGAATAGTCCGTGCGTTGGTTCTGCTGGTCCCCGCCATGGTGCTATTCGAGCCGACGGCGGTTCGCGCGGAGGATGTGCCCCAGGAGTACCGCGACTGCGTCCGCAAGGGGCTGGAGTGGCTGACCCAGCAGCAATCCAGGGACGGGCATTGGGAGGCCAACGGCCAGTACCCGATCTCCATGACCGCTTTGTCGGGCATGAGCCTCCTGATGGAGGGCAGCACGATCCGCGAGGGCAAGTACCGCGACAACATCCGGCGGGCGGCCGATTTCCTGATGGCCCGCACCCAGAAGGGCGGCGGCAAGGATGGGTTGATCGGTAATCCCAATCTGCCCGGTGAGGCCGGCAAATACATGTACGGCCACGGCTTCGGCATGCTTTTCCTGGCCTGTGTGTACGGGGACGAGGAGGATGTGGAACGGCGCAAGCGCCTGGAGGACATCCTGGTGCGGGCCGCCAAATTTTCCTTCAACGCCCAGACTGTCCGGGAGACCACCCGCAAGGGGAAGAACGTGAAGTTTGGCGGCTGGGGTTACCTGACCGCCAAGGAAGGGAACAACTTTGACGAGGGGTCCGTCACCATCACCCAGGTGCAGGCCCTGCGGGCGGTCAGGAACGCCGGCCTCGAGGTGCCTCCCGAGGCGATCCAACGCGCCATTGTCTACCTGGAGGAATGCACCAACTCCGAGGGGGGAATCATTTACCAGTACGGGGGAGGCGGCGGAGGGGACGGGCGCCCGGCTTTGACGGCTGCCGCGATCGCGTGCGGCATATCGGCGGGGGATTATTTCAAGGAGCCATCCATCCAGTTCGTCAAGAAATGGTTCAAATTCTGCCAGCAGAAACTGGGAACCCTCGGGTCGAACCGCACAGGCCACGATGAATACACCCAGTATTATTTCTCCCAGGCGGTCTACATGCTGGGGGATGACGGATACGCCCGGCTGTTTCCGGGCGCCAAGGAATCGGACCAGTTGACCTGGACCAAATACCGCAAGGAATCGTTCGACAACCTGGTCCGTACCCAGGGTGGCAACGGGTCCTGGACCGGGGGCCATGTGGGCCCGGTCTTCATCACGGCGGTGCACCTGAGCATGCTGCAACTGGACAAGGGGTGCCTGCCCATCTACCAGCGTTGACGGCGCACCCCGGTCACCCGGGGCTTATCGAATCACCCGTGCTTTTCCAGGTTTCACCTTCACAGGAAATCGATTCATGACTGACAGCAACCAGGGGATCACCCAATCCGAGGACTTGGCAGCCGTGAAGGCGCTGCAGGAGGCGTATGCCTCGATCCGGTCCCAACTGTCCCAGGTGATTGTCGGCCAGGACCAGGTCATCGAGGAGCTGCTGATCGCCCTGTTCAGCAAGGGCCATTGCCTATTGGAAGGCGTGCCCGGCCTGGCAAAAACCCTGATGATCTCCACGCTGGCCAGGACCATGTCGCTGGATTTTTCGCGCATCCAGTTCACGCCGGACCTGATGCCCGCGGATATCACCGGCACGGAGGTCATCCAGGAAAACCGGGAGAGCGGGGCCCGCGAGTTCAAGTTCCTGAAGGGGCCGCTGTTTTCCAATGTGATCCTCGCGGACGAAATCAACCGCACCCCTCCCAAGACCCAGGCGGCCCTGCTGGAGGCGATGCAGGAACGGCAGGTCACCGTCGGGCGTGTCCGTCACAAACTGGACAACCCGTTCTTCGTCCTTGCCACCCAGAATCCGATCGAGCAGGAGGGGACCTATCCCCTGCCCGAGGCCCAGCAAGACCGTTTCATGTTCAAGGTCTTTGTCCGTTACCCCTCGTTTTCCGAGGAGATGGAGATCGCCCGGCGCACCACAGGCACCAGCACCGATTCCATCCGGCCGGTTTTGGACGGGGCCCAAATCCTCCGTTTGCAGGACCTGGTCAGGCGCGTCCCCGCCTCGGACCACGCCCTCCGCTACGCCCTGGCGCTGGTGCGTCAGACCCGCATCGGTGAGCCGGGGGTGCCTTCCTTCGTCACCGACTGGCTGTCGTGGGGGGCGGGGCCCCGCGCGGTGCAGAACCTGATCCTCGGCTCCAAGGCGCGGGCCCTCCTGAAGGGGCGATTCCACGTCCAGACCGAGGACATCAAGGCCCTGGCCTGCCCGGTGCTGCGCCATCGCATCCTGGTGAACTTCACCGCAGCCAGCGAGAGGATCAGCCCCGACGATGTGATCACCCGACTGGTCCGCGAGACCCCCGACAAGGAAAACGACCTGCTGCGGGACGAGCGCCTGAAGCCCATTTTCGCGGCCTGATCCCCGGGCGGCAGTCACTCCAAAGGCGGGTCTGGCGAATGGCCGAGCGCGACAAGGACAACAAGAATCCGAGGCGGTTCCTCGATCCGGCGGTGCTTGCAGGCATCGGCCGGCTGGAG
>CAWUOE010000402.1:0-3732 GCA_963923355.1 uncultured Gemmataceae bacterium
AAACCCACCTGGCACCAAATGGCTTGCCTGAGAACCCAACTGCTGGAGCGGGGATGTCAGGCTCAGGCGGTAGAAACCTATCTGGACCAATTTCATGAATTGCTTGCGGCCCAAACTCGGCCCAGGCTGGAAAGCCTGACCAAAGGCACCTGTTCGAGCGAAAACTGGCAAGTACCTGGAGCCGGAGAATTGTTGCGGGACCTGGCGAACCGGGGATTTCATTTGCACCTCGCCAGTGGGACCGAAAAAGCTGCAGTCGTTCGAGAGCTAGCGTTACTGAAGCTGGATCATTGGTTTGGAGAGGAAGTGAGCGCCCCACACCAAGGCGACCCGGCATTCACCAAGGAATCGGCCCTCCTTGAAACCTGTCAAAAAGTGGGTGCGAAACCCTCCGAGGTTCTTGCCATTGGCGATGGTCCCGTGGAAATCGAAGTGGCCAGCCGGCTGGGAGGATGGACCCTAGGGGTGGCAGGACACGAGGACAACCGACAGGGATTCGACCCCTGGGTGGCAGACAAGCTAAAACAATCCGGAGCCCACGCACTGATTGACCACTACACGCCAGTCAACCAGTTGCTGGAGTGGTTCCTGACGGGGCCATGAGACCTTGGGTTCATTTTGGTCAGGAAGCCATTTTGATGGCCCTGCATTCCGCCGAATCCCGACAGATCAGAAGGTTGTCCACAAAAGCCGGAAGGGCCCTTGCTGATCCGTTGAGGGCCTTCGCTTTCGCCATGACCTGACACTCGGCAGGATTTGCCATCAGCAGCAACAGTTCACCGTTTTCCTGCATGACCAACAAGCGGTCTTTGGCGCGCAAAAGCCAGCCACAGCCTGTTCCCGGCCTGGTCCATTTCACCTTGCCACTTTTGAATTCAACGCAGCGCAATTCTGCTCCTTCCTCCTGACGGCCATGGAATCCATAGAGGTGGCCATCCCAATAAACGGGTGTGGAGTAATGGCAAGAAAGGCTCTCGTCACCGCTCCATAGCTTTTGCAAAACCCCTTCCCTCAGCTCCAGTGCAATCGCGCCGGTGTTGTAACATGCCGAAAGAAAAACTCCCCCCGGAATCGCCACCGGTGAGGCGGCATTGACCGAAGCGTTTTGCCTCGAACGCCAGCGCAATTGATGCACCACCGTTCCCTTGGCGGGGTCCAAAGCCAAAAGCCCATCGCGCGTGAGGAAAACCGCCAGTGACTGACCTCCGAAGTTCATCATTATTCCAGATGCATAGCTGGCCTGTTGGGAAGTGACTTTCCATATTTCAGCCCCGTCCCGCTCAGAAAAAGCCACCACTCCAGCGCCTTCCCCACCGACATTGAGCAATACCGAGCCCTGGTGGATCAGGGGCGAGACTCCATATCCAAAGAAGCCCTTGGGCACGGAGTAAGTAGAGGCGAGATCCACCGACCAAACTTTTTTGCCCGTGGTGAAATCGAACGCAAATAAAACCGCCTCAGGTGTGGTTAGGAATATTTTACCGCCGGCTATTGCGGGAGTCGCACGCGGGCCATCACCCCTACCCAAGGGATCCTCATACCTAGTGGGAATGCGGGTTTGCCAAACCCGCTTACCGTCCTGGGCCATCACCAGCTCCACCATATGGTTCGCACCATCGCGGTGGAACAAGACAACCTTCCCATTTGAAGCGACAGGGCCGCTAAACCCTTCTCCCAAAGGGATATTCCAAGCCGCGGGAAGGTCATCCCCTTGCCATGGCTGAACCGGTGAGCCCAAGGAGCCATCACGGGAAGCACCCAGAAACCAAGGCCAATCACCGGCCCGCGAAAACACTGAGGTAATGGGACATGCAATGACTGAGGCCAACAGATGCCGGCGGTGCATTTCGGTACTCCAGTGGAGGGATGCGAATCAGGGCGGAAGCCAGCGAAGTTGTAGTCTGGTCGCAGGCTCATCCATGCGAAGGCGAATCAGCGGGATTGGGTCGCGGTAGTCCAGTTCCCGTTCCACCTCAACCCTACCAGGGGAGGCCACCAGCCCCGTCTGGTAATGGAAACTAAGAACCACCTGCCCGCGGGAGGGCACCACATCGGCAAATACCAGCCTTCCCGCATCGGCTGAAACCAAACGTGCCGATCCCACCAAGGCCACATTTTCACCCGGCGATGGAAGCGCGAAAACGACAGGCACTCCGGTGCCTGGGTCTCCGGAATGGACCCGGACCACACCGGGTATTCCATCCATCCAAAGGACCGAGGCCTCACTGCGGACGGCCACCCAGGCGATCTGGTAAGTACGGCAGTAAGCCAAGAACGATTCAGCGGTCCACTCCTTCAGCGGCCGGCCAGCCAACCGTCCCTCAAAAAGCCCCGCTTGCATGTGCTCTATGCGGGGAATGCTGTCCAGCCCACCCACCAATGAATGGCCGGACCATTCGGGCAACATCAGCGCCCAATTTCGTCTTTCATCTCCCGGAACCATTTCCCAGAGAATTCGACCTTTGGCTGGATCGGTATCCGACAAAAAGGAAACACAGGCAGTCTCCGCCTCAGACAGCGGTGAACGGACTGAAGGCATGGAGATGACGCGACCGGACAAGCCTGAAACGATGGATGGATTGGTAGCAATCAAAAGGCCCAAAATTGCCAGCGAAAGAATGGCTGGAATCCTGCCGGCCCACCAACGGCGCGGCGGGGTCGAATCCGGTTCTTCAGGGTCCACCCGTTTCAGCCGGCCCCGGATAGGCAAACCAGCCAAGACTCCTCCGGCTGGAATACAAGCCACCAGCAGAATGGCGGGGAGAAGGGAACCGGTATCCCATCTACCCAACTCCATGAAGGCCTGGCCCAGGCCGTAGAGCGTGAGAACACCTCCCAAAGCGATGCTAAAAACCGCCGACTGCAAACGCCGTCCACTGGCCCGGGTCGTCAATCCACCCAAAAGGCCCAATCCGATGATCCACAGCCCAATCAGTGTTTCCCACGATTCACCCCAAGCGGGATCCCTGAGCAAGGATTGAAGAATACCCTTTGGGAAAAACGCGTTTTCCCATCGGGGGGCGACTCGGATCCACCAGTATTTTTGCCAGGAAATCAGATAGGAAATATTCAGCAATACGCCAACAGAACAAGCCAGTAGGAGGCCCGTATGCCAACCGGCGCCATGTTTCATGCCGGTCCGCAAGTAAATCCAAAGCTGAACCGGGAGACTCACCAGCGTGAGCAATGGATCAAACAGCCAACACAATGCCGTGGTGGCACCTAGGCCAACCAATGCCAAAGGCGAAGGATGACGATGGTAATGGAGCAAAAGCCCCAAATGCGCCAGCACCAATGGAGCGCCGGCCAAACGATCCACCGCCCCCATGGTGAGGGATTCACGCCAAGCGGTGAGGGCCATGACCAGCATTGCCATCAGGCCGGAAACTACTGAAGAGCACCTAGCCATGCCTGCCCAACGGGCGGAGAGACCAATGATAAAAGGGGTCAAGAGTACCACTGTGCCGACCAGCCAGCCCTGGGCGCGAGCCGCCTGAGCCAAAGTTGGGGGATTGCCCCACATGAACAGGGACAAAAACGATTCCAATGGCCTAGCAGCGGAATCAAACAACGGGGTTTTTAGATACCCGGCATGAAATTTCGGATCGTAGGCGCTGACTTTATTGCTGGTCGCAAACGTGCCCGCTCCAATCCATGCGTGGTAGATGTGGAGGGGATGGTAGCCCATCAACACCCCTGAGGATTCCCAAGTTGTTTCGAATTGGTTTTGAA
>CAWUOE010000403.1:0-3730 GCA_963923355.1 uncultured Gemmataceae bacterium
CATCCAAAAAGCAATATGCCGTGGAGGATGGCATCCAGCTCCGGCTGGTGGATGTTGTGGCCAGCAATGCCAGATGGAGCGTGGTGCTCATCACATTGGAGGCCAAAAACCTTTCAAAGGATAAAAATGAAGGTGTGAAAATCTCAGAATCACCGGCAAGTAGAATCCACTCCTTTAAAGTCACTGATGAAAAAGGAAATAAATTCAAAGGTTTAAAATCGGTAGCAGACGGTGGGCAAAAACTGTTTGGCGGGGAAACCTACAAGATGAAAGTTTTGCTGGCCGGTGAGGAGACACCAAAATCTAAAGAAATCTGGGTGATTCTGAAATCGGAAGATGAAACCAAACCGGATTACAAGTTTGTGGTGCCGCGGGACCGAGTAAGGATTGGGAATCCGGATTTATAACAAAAAATTAAAACAGCCCTGGCTTTGCAGGCCAGGGCCATTTCATTTGGCAAGACAAATGGCAAGACAGGAAAAAATAGCTAAAAACCAAGAATCTTAGCTAAATTACCAGTCACTTCCAGTCATCCGTCCGGAACGGATAGGCCGGCAGCCCTTGCTTGTTAATCAGGCTGGGCTCGGCCAGTTCATCCCAGGCAAAGCGCACGGCGGCAATCTCGCTGACACCCTCGGCGCTCACCACCACCTCGTTCCCCTCGATCACTGCCTTCGCCGGCGCGAACTTCTTGTCCGGTCCAGCCACGGTGAAGTGGCTCACGACTGCCCCGAAGCGGGTGGTCAAACCGCTCTCCGCTCCGTCAAAGCTGATGCGGGCCTTGCCCCCCTCCAGCTTCACAGCCTTGAACATCGGCCCGTTCAGGGCCAGCCCTTGCTTGCCGTAGGTCTTGGCCAGGGCGATGTTGGCCAGCCGACGGCCCACCTCCTGCTTGTTGGTCGGGTGGATGTCATTGATGTTGCTGATGTCGGTGGTCTGCGCCATGCCGGTGCCGGGAATCTTCAGGGCCGCCATCTGCGCCTCCCACAAAAAGGGCAGGCCGGTGTTCTTGTAGCGGTACGGCGCGATCTGCACAAAATAGAAAGGCAAAGCCTCATCGTTCCACAGCTTGCGCCAGCCGTTGATCAGCGCTTTCATCTTCTCGGCGTACAGCATCCCCTCGCCGTTGTTCGACTCACCCTGGTACCACAGCGCCCCGCGGATGCCATAGGGCACAAACGGGGCGATCATGCCGTTGTACAGCGCCAGCGGTGTCTGGAAGTTGATGTTCCCCTTGTCATCCTTGGTGGGGAAGGTGTCCAGCTTGTCGGCAATCTCCTTCAGCGCCGGCACGCTGCGGAAGCCATCGGGGGTGGTCCACGGTTCAATCCGGGTTCCGCCCCAGTTCGAGCCTATCAAGCCCACCGGCACATTGGCAAAATCCTGGTCTTTGCGCAGGTTCAACGCGAAGAAATAGCCCACGGCGGTGAACTCACCCACCGTCTTGGGCGATGCCACTTCCCAGCCCTTGGAGGGAACATCCGTCTCCGCCTTGGTGGAGGGCCTGTGCGGGATCTTGATGTGGCGAATCAGCGGATGGTTGCCGTTCAGCTTCTCCTCCGCGGGGTAGGCGGAGATGTTCACCGTCCACTCCATGTTGGACTGGCCGCTGCACAGCCACACCTCACCCACCAGCACATCGGTGTAGTTTTTCTCGGTGCTCCCCTTCACCGCCAGCGTCTGGCCATTGGCGTTCGCCTTCTGGGCGGGCAGGCTCACCGACCACTTGCCCTGATCGTCCGCCTTGGCGGTGGCTTTCGCCTCCCCCAGGCTCACGGTCACCTCGGTGCCGGGATTATCCCAGCCCCACACCGCGATCGGCTTGTCCCGCTGCAGCACCATGTGATCGCTGAAAATCGACGGCAGCTTCACTTCGGCGCTCACCGGGGCTGCCAATCCCAGGCACGCCGCCAATACCCAACCCAAACCGCGCATGCGGGTCATCTGTGCTTTCTCCCAACTGGAAATCGGTTCGGGGCAACACCCCGAAGATGGCCCGATTCTAAGGCAGCCACCGTCAGGGTGTGAGTGTTTTTGCCGAATTCATGGATTTTGTTGCCCGCGAACCCAAACGCTTGTCATCGCAGCAATCCAATCTCCTGGGCATTCAGGGCCCGGTCAAAAATCATCAATTCATCCAGGTCACCGATGTAATCGATACCCAGCAAAATGGCCGCCCCTTTCAGGTCCCAGGTGAAACGCATCGGCTGGCTCACAGAGCCCATTGCCTTGCCATCCAGGTACAGGGTTGCCTTGGCTGCCCCTTCCCCGTTCACGCCCTGGTAGGTGAAAGCCACCTGCTTCCAGGCCTGCCGGGAAAATCCCGGCTTCTTCACCGTCACCATCGGTCGCTTTTCCACCGGCCACTTGTCGTAGGGCACCTTGTCCGGGTTCCAGAAGGAAAAATCAGAAAAGCATCCCAGCCGAAAATCCCTGGGCAGTTCCTTGTCAAAATCCACCCAAAAAGCCCCGTTGTCCCAGCCCCTCTGGGTGATCTGAATCGGGTCGCAGTGCCCCGGCTGCAAATCCTTGTCCGGATCCAGCCGCATCCAGAAGCTCACCGTCCCGGACCAATCTTTGGCCTTGTAGGGCATCGATTCGCCCTTGAAGCAGATCACCTGCGGCGCTTTCTTGCCAAACCGCAGGCAGTCCCCACGCACACCCTCCCCCTTGGCGATACTCACATCCGCCCGGGCGATACCTGGCGTCCACTGTTTCCGGGCCAACGATTCCACCGTGTAAATCCGCTTGTCGCCCGGGGCGACCACCGCATCCCCGTTGCCCTCAAACCCCGCGTGAAAACGCAGGGCCTCCATCACCCGGGCCCGGTCAACCTCCTCGGCCTGTACGGCCATCGACAAGACCCCAGCCACCACCAAAGCCCAAGTCATAACCCATCGCATCCGCATAGCTGCCCCCTCGGCTGGCTGATCGATTCCCTTCCCAAGGTTACCCGAAATCCATTTGCCTTCCCCCAAGTTCTCCACCCAGCGCCCCGCCGCAAAGCCTTGCCCGGCCAGGCTCTAAACAGCGCGGAAAACTTTCCCCAATCGGCTGGCCCGCCTGATTCGTCAAGAAACCGGGGTGAACCTTGGTCAGGTCCCTTTTCAAACAGCTTTTCCCGGCCATAGAATGGCGCAAGTTCCAGGGGTATCCGCCATGTCCACGCGTTTCCGTCCCAGGTTGGAAGGGCTCGAAACCCGCAGTGTGCCGGCCAGCCTGTTCGCGTCCGCCCTGGAATGGGTTCCCAACCCGGCGGCAGATGCCCACACCCGGGTGATGGACCAGCAACCGGAAGCACCCACCCCCGCGACCCCCATCCTGTGGGATGTCACCCAAGGCGCCGCTGTTTTCCACGCTGCCCCGGAAGCGGACGACTCCGTCTGGTTCGATTTCCAGGCCCAGCACGCTGGGTACGGTCATGAGAACCTGCTCACCGATTGGCTGTTCGCTGAGAATTCTCCCGCCGCGGCCTGATGCGTCATCCCTCCCGCCGGCAACTGGCACGGGCCACCAAAAAATCTTAGTCTTGGGTACTGGCAACCGGGGAATCTCAGTCCCCCGGCCCATCATCCAGGAACAGATTCATGCAACGCCTTTTTCCTCTCCTGGCCTGCATGGCCATGGCATCCTTCGCCTGGGCTGCAGATCCGGCCCCCGGTTACTTCTTCCAACCCAAAGACCGGATCGTCTTCCTCGGCGACAGCATCACCGAGCAATACCAGTACAG
>CAWUOE010000404.1:0-3729 GCA_963923355.1 uncultured Gemmataceae bacterium
CGGTCAGACATCGGAACAAACTGAGACCGGGCCACCTGCATGGGAACCAATTCATCCTGGTGGTTCGGGATGCTCGCCCGGGCTGGCAAGAATTTCTGCGCTCACTGTCAGCCAAACTCAAAACCCATGGGATGCCCAATGCATACGGTGCACAGCGATTTGGCAATGACAGGCAAACACTTGCCTTGGGACTTTCCCTGTTGGATCAGCCAAAGTTAGCTGTCAATCCATGGCTGAGGCGCCTGGCTTTGTCTGCCGTGCAATCGCATGTTTTCAACTCATGGCTTCAACACCGTCTGGAGTTCAACACCCTCAGGCAGGTGATGCAGGGTGAAATCATGGCCCATGCTCCGCGTGGCGGGATTTTCACGGCCGTGGATCTGCCAGCGGAACAAAAAAGATTGGATGCCGGCCAAATTGTTCCGGCCGGACCGATTCCCGGTTCCCGCATGTTGCCGGCACGCGACCAGGCGGCAGCCTTGGAAAATACGATCCTGCAACAATTGGAGCTGACCCGATTGCTGGAAGGCCAAAAGCCTTTGTTGACAGGCACCCGGCGAAGGGCTTTGGTGTATCCGAACGATCTCACCTGGCACCCGGCCCCGGCGGTAAATGGCTATCGTTTGGAATTCAGTTTGCCGGAAGGAAGCTACGCCACCGTTCTCGCCGGCATCCTGATGGAGGGGGAAAAATGGCAAGGCCCGGAAGTCGGCGTCGCCCAGGGCATGGATGAAGCTGGAGAAGAGGGCCTGACCGAGGGGGAATCGGAACCTTTGGGCATTGCCGCGGAAGCGGGGGACTCCTCCGGCGGGGAAACCGGGTGAGGATAGTATCGGTCGTGCCGACCATGACGGCTGTGCAGCTGAAAACTTTTTGATTTTTTATCCCAAGGATTGACCCGGGTTGAGTGGTCCGAGGGCATTGGTTCAAAATGCTCGATACCAGCGCGCAACCCTTGGCACCCGGAATCACAATGGCCAGAGTCAAGCACCCAAACCCTTCAGCGAGCCTGGAGGATTGCACGGTGCCGGAAAAAATCCTGCTTTCCGCGCACGACCTGGAAAAGGCGGGCGAAACACCATTCAGTGCCGAAGCCCTGATTGTGGCTTCCTGGAAACGCTACCCCAAGACCTTCGGTTTGAAGGGCTTCGCGGAGCAATACCCCGATTCGAACAAGATTCTCGCTTCCATCATGGGTGAGAAGGGGCTTGCCAAGAAAGGCTGGCTCAACAAGGTCGGCCAGAAAATGTATGTGCTGACTGCGGACGGCAAAAAGGCCGTCCAGCGCTTGCAGGCCGGGGAAGGCCCTCCGCCGCCCCCTGTCCGCACCGCAGCACCGTCCGCCTTCAAGGGCTTGCCCGGCGAGTTGGACAGCGTTTTGGTCCGGTTGCTGGACAGCGACGCACTGTACAAGCATTTGGAGGACCGCAAGCAGGACATCGCCTTTGGTGACGCCCTGCAGTTCTGGGGTCTGCCGGAAAAAGCCAAGGCGGACGAGATTGACACCCAACTGTTGGTGGTCCGCAAGCAACTGGACGAGTCACGCGGGAAGCTGGAGAAATCCTCGCTGATCCTGACAAACGGCCGCAGCATCAGCCGGGACGATGTGGATCTGTTGACCCAACTCCACGCCTACCTGCAGGAACGTTTCGCCCGCCATTTGAACCTGATGCGCCAGCGTGCGGTCAAAAGCTGAACCGCCGCACCGGGCATCATCAAGCCGCTTCCGCGGGTCTCGACTGGAACCTCAGTCGGGACCCGTTGGCATATGCGGGATCGATTTCAAATCCCAACCAGCGGCGCCCCAGGGATTCCGCCACGAAACCAACCGTGTTGCTCCCGGAGAAGGGGTCCACGACCAGGTCGCCCGGTTGACTGAGCAAACGCACAAAGAAATCAGGTACCGGCAACGGGAATCTGGCTGGATGAATGGGAAGCCCCTCGGCCCTGCAGGCACGGAAGTAGGGATCACTGGACCGGGTGTTGGGCACCACCAGCACATTGCTGGGAATGGCACCGCCGTTGTCCTTTTGGAAAACCTTGCTCAACTCATGCTGGGACGGCCTCATGGCGGGGTCGTAACCGTCCCGCAGCAGGCGCTTCATGGATGGGCTGTAGGGTTTCAGCACCCGCCTGTTGTCCGCACGCGGTTCCTTCGATTTGGAAAGCCACCAGATCAGGTTGACCGCATCTTTGACCCGGGTGCGGGTAATGGTCACCCACTGGGCTGGCGTCGGTAGTTTGCTTGGGTTGTACCAATAAAAATCCTGGGCCAGGTGGAACAGCTTGCACAGCCGCAGGATGAGTTCGTACTGGTAAAGCGACCGGGTGGCGCTCCCGCGAACCCACGCGCCGCCCAGTTCCAGCACAAAGCTGCCCGTGGGGTGCAGCACCCTGTGAATTTCCTCGATGTAGGGCCACAACCAGTCGCTGTAGGATCCTGGATCCACATTTCCGTAAGCTTTCTGGCGTCGCAGGGCGAAAGGTGGGGAAGTGACAATCAGGTCCACTGAGTCATCCGCTAGCTTTTTCAATCCATCCAGCGCATCGATATTCCAGCATTGTCCCTGGTCGGTGCAGTAGGCTGGCACGGGAGCCGCCCCCCGTAAAGGGAAACCTTGGTGGCCCAACCTGGTTCGATTTTTGGGACCGCGCGCGGACACCGCTTCCACCCCCAACGAGCTTGGAAACCGGCAATTTGCCGGACCAAGCGGGGCGGATAGCCGGGACCATGCGCCAAATCCAGACCAATTTTCCCGAAAGTGGGGGTGATTGGCACCTGTTTTCACCAGTGGGCTATCGGGCCGGTGGGCAGATTCAGCGGGACATCGGTCTCATGCCAGGGGTGGCAGTCCCTCTCCTCCAAAGCGGGTCGGATCCTGGCGCACAAGCCATCCAGGTGGCTGACCGATTGGAGCATCACCATCTCCTGCTGGATTTCTCGTCCCGGACGCAACATCCTGCAGTACCATGCGGCCATTTTTCGGAACGTGAGGCAGGCGAATCGCTCGTCGCGCAATCGCACGAGTTGGGCAAAATGGTCCCGCATGAAATCCAATCGGCGGACGTAGGTGGGTGGCGTTCCCGGGTCACCGGTGGTGTCCCACAGATGCAGATGATGGAAGATCCAAGGGTTCAGGAGGGCTCCCCGGCCCAGGGCGATTCCTGCGCACCCTGTTTCTGAAAGCATGCGGGCGGCCTCGGATAAATTCCGCACATCACCATTACCCAGGACCGGTATGCGCTGGACAGCTTGCACCACTTGGCGGATTCCCTCCAGGTCCACGCTACCTGAGAATCCTTGCTCTCGGGTGCGTCCATGGATGGTGAGCCCGGCCACACCCGCCTGCTCGAATTCCCGGGCCAGTTGAGGGGCTGTTATCTGCCTGGCATCCCAACCCAGTCTCATTTTGACTGTCACCGGAATTGGCACCGCCTCGACCACGGCGCGGACCAAATCAACCGCACCACCGACCTGACACAACATCGCCGAACCGCCACCCCCCTTGGTGACCTTGTTCACCGGGCAGCCCATGTTGATGTCGATACTCGCCAATCCTTCCCCTACCCGTTCCACCAGAAATCTGGCCGCGTCCGCTAGTTCCGGGGGCCGGCCCCCGTAGATTTGCACAGCATAAGGACGATCCTCGGAACAGGTTTCAATCAGGTCGAGGGTTTTCTTGCTGCCCATCAGCAAGGCGCGCCCGTTGACCAAATCGGTGGTGGCAA
>CAWUOE010000405.1:0-3729 GCA_963923355.1 uncultured Gemmataceae bacterium
AGATAGCGTAGCGTCTCGTGGGCTCGGAGATGTGTATAAGAGACAGCTGGACGACTTCCGCAAGCAGATGGAAATGCTGAAGAAGATGGGTTCGGCCAAGGATCTGCTGGCCAGCATGCCGGGCATGGGGAATATGATGCCCGCCGGCCAGGATCCGGACCAGAGCCTGCGCCGCATCCAGGGCATGATCGACGCGATGACCAAGGCCGAACGCGCCGATCCCGACCTGATCGATTACAACCGCCGCCTGCGCATCGCCAAGGGCAGCGGCACCAAGGCGGAGGAGGTCAAGCAGCTCCTCAACCAGTTCGAACAAGCCCGCGGCCTGATGAAGATGTTCGCCGGCCAGAGCATGTTCGAGAAGATCAAGGCGATGACCAACCTTGGAAAGATGGGTGCCTTCATGCCCGGGGCGCGTATCGCCTCCAAGGGGGACACGGGTCATCGCAAAAGTCCGCGGGAGCGGGCGATGGAGCGCAAGAAGAAGAAAAAGGGCTAAAAAGTCTGTTTTTCGGTTTCGGTGGTTGATTTTCGGTTGGTTCGGTTTCCGGTTCGAAAGGTTGGCCCGGCTTTCCGGGCGAAAGACGAGGTGATTACGTGGCAGTTCGTATCCGCATGAAGCAGATGGGCCGCAAGCATCGGCACTATTACCGCATCGTGGCCATCGACCATCGCCAGCCGCGCGACGGTCGCGTCATCGAGGAGTTGGGCACCTACGACCCCCACTTCCCCGACGCCGAGCGCCAGGTCACACTCCTTCCCTCCAGGATCGAGTACTGGATGAGCGTGGGCGCCAAGCCCAGCGACCAGGTGACCTCGCTGATGAACAAGCACATGGCGAAGTTCAAGGAGTTGGAAGCCCAGAAGGCCGCGGCTCCCGCCGGCTGACCGCCACCGGGGCACAAGCGCCATGCGTGTCGATGTGCTGACCCTTTTCCCGGGCATCTTCCAGGGGTACCTGGAGGAAAGCCTGGTGCGCAAGGCGCGCGACAGGGGGATCCTCGACATCCGCCTGTGGAATTGGCGCGACTGGGCGCCGGGGCCGCACAAGACTGTGGATGACCGTCCCTACGGGGGCGGGCCCGGCATGGTCCTGATGTGCGAGCCGCTTTACCAGGCGGTGGAGGCCGTGCAAGCCGAGGCGGAGACGCCGCCCGGGAAATTGGTCATGCTGACCCCCGCCGGGGAAAGGCTGACCCAGGCAAGAGTGGAGGAACTGGCCGGTGAAAAGCGGCTGGTCCTTCTGTGCGGCAGGTACGAGGGGTTTGACGAAAGGGTGCGACAGGGGTTGAATCCCCTGGAAATCTCGGTGGGAGACTTCATCTGCAACGGGGGCGAGGCCCCGGCGATGGTTTTGATGGATGCCGTGGCCCGGTTGTTGCCGGGTTTTCTGGGGGACCCCAGAAGCGCGGAGGAGGAATCCCACAGCGAGCCCGGCATCCTGGAGTATCCCCACTACACCCGTCCGCGGGTTTTCCGGGGGATGGAAACCCCGCAGGTGCTGCTGGAGGGAAACCACGAGGCCATCCGGAAATGGAGACGCCAGAAGGCCCTGGATCGAAGCGGACAAAAGCCATCCGGGATTGACGGGGACCAGTGGGGCAAAGAAAACCGGGGAACCAACCGAAACCGACCGAGTTGAGCAAGAAGATCACCAACCATTTTTGAGGAGTGCCGACGATGAAGAGCGCGTTGATGAAGCTGGTGGAGGACAAGATCACCGCCACCGCCCAGGCCGCCCGTGAAAAGGCGAAAGGCGAGGTCAAACATCCTGATTTTCAGGTCGGTGACACCGTCGAGGTGCACCTGCGCATCCTGGAAGGCGAGAAGGAGCGGATCCAGACCTTCGGCGGCGTGGTCATTTCCAAGACCGGCCACGGTGGCACCGAGGCCTTCACCGTCCGACGCATCGTGCAAGGCGAGGGTGTCGAGCGGATTTTCCCGGTGCACAGCCCCCTGATCAGCAAGATCGAGGTGAAGCGCACCGGCGTGGTGCGCCGCGCCAAGCTGTATTACCTGCGCAAGCGCGTGGGCAAGGCCACCCGCCTGCGCGAGCGCAAGGCCAAGGCCTGAGCCCGGCCATGGCGGCGCCCGGCGCCCCCGCCGAGATGATCCCCGCCCGCCGCCCATGGTGGCGGCGCTGGCGGGGTGATCGCGCCGAGCGCCTGGCCTGCCAATGGGCCCGCCGCAAGGGCTGGCGCATTGTCGCGCGGAACGCCAGTTGCCCCTTAGGCGAGATCGATTTGGTGGCCCTCGACGGTCGGACCCTGGTCGTCGTGGAGGTCCGCTCCCGCCAATCCGGTGAACCCGCCGACGCCGCCGCCTCGGTGAACCAAGACAAACAGCGCCGCGTCAGCCGCATGGCCCTCTGGTTCCGCAAGAGAAACCGGCTGGAAGCCCTTGCACTCCGCCTCGACGTGCTGGCCATCATCTGGCCTGAAAACGGCACCCCGGTTCTGGAACATCTCGAGAACGCCTTCCTCATGGCCGTGCCCGGCGGCATGGATGGCTGACCCGGTCGAATCCGCCATCCCGTCCCATCTTTGGCCCGGGTTAACCGACCTGCCAGGAACCCCGCCGATCCATGGGGAAGTGTGGGTGTGGTCCTTTTTCACCACCGACGGGCCGCACATCCCAGCCCTGGAAAACCTGTTGGACGAACACGAGGCCGAGCGCGCTCGGCGTCTTCGGTCACCCAGGGCCCGCGCCGAGTTCGTCTCGGGTCGAGGTTTGGTGCGGCTGGTCCTCGGGAAGCTGACAGGCCGGGATCCACGGTCGGTTCGCCTGTCCAGCACCGGCAACGGCAAACCGGTAATGGCCGCGGAATCCACCCCTGCGCATATCCATTTCAATTTGGCACATTCTCACGGCATGGGATTACTGGCACTCTGCACACACGCTGAATTGGGTGTGGACATCGAGAAAATCCGGCCGGTGAGCGACATGGATTCCCTGGCCAAGCGCTATTTCCATCCCAATGAGGTGGCCAAGTTGGAGGAGATGGCGGAGGAGGTCCCGCGCAGGCTGGCGTTCTTCCACGCATGGACGCGGAAGGAAGCCTTTTTGAAAGCCACCGCTGCCGGAATTGGTTTCGGCCTGAACCGCGTGGAAGTGACGCTGGGTGGGAACCAGCCGGCCCGCCTGGAGCGCATTGATGACTGTCAGGACAAGGCCCGGGAATGGAGCCTTGAGCACCTGGCCCCATCCGAAGAATGGATGGCTGCGTTGGCCCTCAAGGCGTCATGGTCCCGCCTCGTCACCGGACATATCCAATGGGACAGCCTGACCCGGTGATTCAGCGGGGGCCGGATTTTGGCTTGGAGCCAGCATCAGGCGTTTTTGCGTCCAGGCGGGCGACAGTTTCTGCCAGAACATCAGCCCGATCTTGTTGACGCAGGTGGTTGGCCTGCGACTCGGGAAGCCCGGCTTTCACCAGTGCCGGCACAATTTGATCCCAGATTTTCTGCCGTTTTTTCCCTTCAGCCAAGTAGAGATCGCCAACCAGTTCGGCCACACGCTGCAGGCCCATCGTTTCTTTATTGTCGTAATAGCGTTTGATGATGCCCTGCTGATGACGCGTGTAGTCTTCCATTCCCATGGCGTTTCCCTCAAACCGATTCACTGGCAGTAAAAGATATGTTCGCCTATTCAACTATAGGCAGGCTTTTCAAGGCCTGAACGGACGAATTCCTGAAGATTCTTTACACTACTCCTTACCTCTCGGCCAAC
>CAWUOE010000406.1:0-3723 GCA_963923355.1 uncultured Gemmataceae bacterium
AAAGGATTCTTGAGCCTTTGGATCCCAATCCCACCATCAGCCGGACTTGGTAGAAACTAGCTCACCAAAACCATCAACTGATTGCAGAAGGCAGGTATCAATATTCTGCCTGTCAGACCCATGGAATGCAACCGCCAATCGAAAGGTTGGCGGCAATTTATACAGTCCCAAAACGGAAAAAGCCCGCCAGACACAAGTTCTGGCGGGCCAATATTTTAAGCCATTTTGCCTTTACTTGGCGGGAGGCACCGGAAGGCTGACGCGCTTGCGGATATCCAGTTCGATGGCACCGAAGCTCTGCTCGTGACGTTGGATCGTCATTGCTAGGGCGCTCAGCAGGCGCTTGGCGGTGTAAAAATTCATGATGAGGCGGTTGTTCACGTTGATTTCCTGCTTGCCCTGTGCGAACGGGTTGGGGTTCAGGGCGAAGTCGACTATCACTTCTTCCGGTGTGGCAGTGACGCGCGCGAAATTGGCGTAGGCCGCATGGGCATCCTTGTCATGGACCAACATTTCAACCTGTTGGTTCTCTTCTGCTTTACTCTCGGACATGGAAACAACTCCCGAATTTTCTAAATCCAAGGCTTTAGGAAGCCCATCATGAACCGTTAACCGTTGCTGATAGCAAGGTACCCTCTAATACGATCAAGGGACCCCAAAACGCAACATCAGGGGCTGTTAAATCCAGATGTCTATAATTAATAATTAGTAGCATTATTAAATAAATAATAAAAAATAATTGCTCGAGATAACTTAAGCAGGCATTTCTAATTGACCTAAAACCTTGGCATGTGCAGAAAAGGTGCATATCCTTTTCCTGAGACATGCACCCGTAGCTCAACTGGACAGAGCATCGGTCTTCGGAACCGAGGGTTGGGGGTTCGAATCCCTCCGGGTGTATTCTTTCGGTGATCATTCTTTTTGTGGCACCACATCTCAGTCGGTGCGCTACTTACCCGAAGAAACTTAGAAGTAATTTCTAACTAACAAATCTTTTTAAACTGCTCACCTGTTGTCTTTTTGAAGCAATTTTTCTTCTGAAATCATAAGTATTCCGGTAGCCTTGAGGCACTCTCCTTGATTCGGCCCGACTCGGTAATTCGTTGCTGGGCCTTTGGACACGCTGTTTTCAAACGGAGCCAGGATGTCTGTTTCCAACCCCGCCCATTTGAAGTCACCGGAATCGGTTGTGAAATTCCTCGATGGCGTGCGCACCCGGATCGGCACGGTGGTGGTTGGACAGGACGTCGTGGTTGAAAGGATTCTGATCGCCTTGCTGACCAGCGGTCACCTGCTCCTGGAAGGGGTTCCAGGACTTGCCAAAACCCTGCTGGTTTCCTGCCTGGCGAAATCAATCAGCCTGCAATTTGCCAGGGTTCAATTCACCATCGATCTCCTTCCCTCCGACATCCTTGGTTCCGAAATCCTCGACCAAAGGACCAACGAATTCCGGGTCAACAAAGGGCCCATCTTCACCAACCTGCTTTTGGCGGATGAGATCAACCGCGCAGCACCGAAAGTGCAATCTGCGTTGCTGGAGGCGATGCAGGAGCGTCGTGTGACGTTGGGCAGGGAATCGTTCAAGCTGCCTTCGCCTTTTTTGGTTATTGCCACCCAAAACCCGGTGGAGCAGGCGGGAACCTTCGAACTTCCCGAGGCACAATTGGACAGGTTCATGTTGCGCCATCGCCTTCAGTACCCGACTCCGCTGGAGGAACTGGAGGTTTTGAAACGCAATATGGCCCTGGGAGTGCGGCGCGACGGAGGCGGAGCAGTTGCCCGCACCGAATTTGATGTGATGGAAGACCGGCTGGTGGGCACCATCGAGGATCTGGTCGAGGCCATGGAAGCCGCCGCCGGGGTCCATGTCAGCGAAACCTTCCTGGAGCACGTCGTTGATGCGATCACCCGTACCCGCAACCATCCCGATGTGGAATTGGGCGCCAGCCCCAGGGCAGGAATCGCCCTGATCAAGGCCGCCAAGGCGCGCGCCCTGATCAGGGGCCGTGCCTATGTCGTCCCGGATGACCTGTATGCTTTGGCGCCCGATGTGATCCTCCACCGGATCCGTCTGAATTATGAAGCCCTCGCCGATGGAAAACGTTCGGAGGATGTGCTGGTGGAGATTCTTCATGATTTGACCAGGGGAAGGCCTGCAGGAAACGGCAGACAGGCGGCTGTTCAATCCACCCTGTCGTGACACTTAGCCCATACGAGGCAAGGTTGATTTTCACTGGCTGGCAAGAGAATCGAATGCAGGGCCGCCTGGAGACCGCAGACCATCTGAACACCCGCCAATTCCTGATCGCTGTCAGGAAATTGGCGGATGCGTTGGGTTATGGGACGGATCGATCACCGTTCCTTGGGTCGGGCATCGAATACGCCCAATCCAGGCAGTACCAACCCGGCGACCCGGTGCGCTCGATTGACTGGCGTGTGACAGCCCGCACGGGCAAGGTTTTTGTCAAGGAATACGAAGCCCCCAAACAGCTTCCCTGCTTCCTGCTGCTGGATACCTCCGCTTCCATGACGGTGTCTTCCGGAAGGAAAAGCAAGTACGCCATTGCGGTGCATCTCGCCGGCGGGTTGGCTTTTGCCTGCCTCGACCGGGTCAGTCCGGTCGGGGTCTTGGGAATTGGCGGAAGGGATGTGAGGGTCGAGCCAACCCTGTCCAAAGCTAGGATTTTGCAATGGCTGCATGAATTCAGGAATTTCCGTTACGACGAACCGACAACCCTCACACGCAGGGTCTCGGAATTGGCGCCCACGCTTCCCAATCGGTGCCTGGTGATTGTTATGAGCGACCTCCAGGAACCCGGGGCAGTATCTGCCCTGAAACTGATGGCGCAAAGGCATGATGTGGTGGTCCTGCAAATCCGTGACCCGGCCGAGGGGGGACTTGGTTCTGTTGGATTCGTCCGGGCGGGAGAGGCGGAGACAGGGCGGGTGTTTGTCACCCGGGGAAAAAGGGTTTGGGTGGAATCCGAGATGGTTGCCCGCCAATTGAAACAATCCGGAGTGGATCATCTTGTGATCCAAACAGACAAACCGTTTGTTGCCGACCTGAGGCAATTTTTGCGGTCACGCAATCTATTGGGCAGGGGAGGGGGCTAAAGGAATGTTGTCCTTTCCGAAAAAGCAGACGGGAATTAGCCCGGTCCCATCGCATCATTGCTTTGGTCCTTCTTTGGCATTTTGGTTCCTTTTGACAGGGCTTCATGCCTTTGCGGATGGATCCGTTTCCTCGCCCACAACCGTGGGAATTCCCCAAAGGTTGGAGGGGCTTGTCCTGGCTGGTTCCGAATTGGAGGCCATCCCATCGGCTGACCGCAAAAATGCCGTTTTGCTCCAGGTGCTGAAGGTTTACCCCCACGGGGCCCTCTTCAGGTATGACATCGAGTACACCGGCTTGGAGCCAGGATCGCACGACCTGCGCAAGTACCTGAGGCGCAAGGATGGAACCGCCCTCGGAGATTTGCCTCCCATCCAAGTGGATGTGAAGCCCGTTTTGCCGCCGGGCCAGGTCAAGCCGAATGAGTTGGTCCTGGAAAAAGGTCCCATAGTGGGGGGCTATGGTCTATTGGCGGGTATTTTGGCGGCCGGTTGGTTGGCGGGTTTGATCGCCTTGATCTGGTCCTTTTTGCCTGGGATGAAAAAGGTTCGACAGGGGGAGACTGGCAGGCCGCCTTCGCTGGCCGAAAAAATACGTCCCTTGGTGGAGGG
>CAWUOE010000407.1:0-3717 GCA_963923355.1 uncultured Gemmataceae bacterium
GGGAGTGCAGGTTCAAGTCCTGTCGTCGGCACTCAAAACGCCAAAGGCCCCGGGTTATCCACCCGGGGCCTTTGCCATTGAATGGCCCGGCCGGTTCACAGCCACTTCCGCCAGCGCAGGAAGAAGTAACCCCCGATGGCGATGACAGCCAGCATGGCCAGCACCATGGGGTAGCCGTAGTCCCACTCGGTCTCCGGCATCTTCACATTCATGCCGTAGATGCCGGTGATGAGGCCCATGGGCAGGACGATGGTGGACAGGCCGGTGAGCACGCGCATCACCTCGTTGAGGCGCTGCGAGTCGCAGGCGAGGTAGATCTGCACCAGGTCGGAGATCATCTCGCGGTTGGTTTCCAGCACCTCCAGGTAGCGCAGCAGGTGGTCGTGCACATCGCGGAACTGGGTCGTGTCGGCCTCGGTGATCCGCCTGCTCTCGCCACGGATCAGGCGTGAGACCGTGTCACGCTCGTGCTGCATGGTGCGGCGCAGGTTCTGGATGCCGCGCTTGTAGCTCATCAGCCGTTCCAGCGTGCGGGGCTCGGGTCGGTGGAAGATGATCTCCTCCAGGTTGTCGAGGTCGTCCTCGATCTTGTCGATGACGGGGATATAGCCCTCCACCGACTCGTCGATCACTTTCTGCAGCAGGTGGTCGGGGCCGCGTCCGACGATGGCGCCCTGGCGGGTGACCTGGGTCTTCAACGCGTCCACCCCCACCACCGGGTGGTAGTGCCAGGTGAGCAGCACCCGGTCGGTCAGCACGCAGGAGAGCTGGCTCAGCCGGAAGGCGCCCGAATCGGTGATGCTGGCCTCGCGCAGGGGATTGGTCACCACAAAGGTGTATTCATCAAAATCCTCCACCTTGGGCAGGTGGGTGGCCTTGTCACCCAGCCGCTTGGGCATGCGGATGTCTTCCAGCGTGAGGGGGTGGATGAATCCCAGCCACTGCAGGGCCAGTTCCTCCTCCTCCTCGGTGGGGTGGTCGAGGTCGATCCAGATCACCCAGCTCTGGTCGGGGCGCTCCGGATCCTCCAGCAGGGCGCGGGAGGCGATGGCGCAGTCGTTGCCGCCCTTCTTGGCCAGGAAGACATGAATCATCGGGCTGTTTTTCCAGAGGTGCCATCGGCCTGGGCGAACCGGCGGGTGAGCCAGGTGCCGGCCAGTCTGGGCCAGCCGGTCACGGGGCTGTCGGTCGGTCGCAGGCCGTAGCCGTGGCCGCCGGTGGCGAAGAGGTGGCTTTCCACGGGCACCTTCTCGCGGCGCAGGGCCAGTGCCAACAGCATGCTGCTCTCGGGCACCACCGGATCATCCATCGCGTGCACAAAAAAGGTGGCCGGGGCCTTGGCATGCGGCTTCACATGCGGCAGCAGGCTGTCGCGCTCCTTGTTCGCCAGGTAGGCGGGGTAGATCAGCAGGGCGGCATCGGGCACGCAGCCCTGTTGGTCCACACTGTCGGCTGCGGGGTACTGGCGCTCCGTGGCCAGGCTGGTGAGCGCGGCGACCTCCCCGCCGGCCGAGAAACCGAGAATACCCACCTTGTTGGGTTGAATATTCCAGGCCTTGGCGTTGGCCCGGGTGAGGCTGATGGCGCGTTGGGCGTCAGCCACGGCATTCTGCCAGGGCCTCTCGCCGGCGGGCGCCGGTACCCGGTACTTCAGCACGATGCCGGCGATGCCGATGGAGTTGAGCCACTCGGCCACCTCGGTGCCCTCGAGGTCCCAAGCCAGGATGCGCCGTCCGCCACCCGGGCAGATGACCACCGCGCCGCCGGTCGCCTTGTCTGCGGGGGGCAGGTAGACGGTTACCGTGGGATCCACCACGGGAGCCAACCGGATGACCGGCTTGCCAGCCACCTTGCCCTCGTTCGGTTTGGATTGGTCCTTCGGCTCGCTCGCCTCGCGGGTTTCCCGGGGTGCCTTGCCTTCCCACAGGCGCACCTCGCGATGTGCCTGGCCCGGCGCCAGCGGTGCAAGGGTCATCCAAAGGGCCCACAGGGATGCCAGCATGTCAGCAATCTCGGCTGTTTTGTGAATTTGGGTAATTGGGGTGTCTGATTCGTTCAGCGACCACGGTTGATTCTACGAACCGCCCAAGCTATCGCCCGCCGGGTGGAGAGCCCTCCGCGCCGTCGGAAGCGGTGCGTCCGGGGTGTGTGCAGGCAACGGAGCGTGGGCGCAAGCGTGGGCAAACGGAGACATCCCGCCTGGCGAGCCTGGGTGGTGCGGGGATTGGTCTTCGGCAGCACCGGCCTGGTGCTGGCGGTCGCGTCCGCCTTTTGGGCGTGGACCAACCCGGCGCAGCTACGCCAGACCGTGATCAGCACGCTGGTGGACCGGGTGCCCGGCATCGCCGCCACGCTGGAGGGCGCGTCGATGCGCCTGTTGGGTGGCATCACACTGGTGGGGCTCCGCGTGGCCCGCAGCGACGACCTCGACAAATCCGACTTCGCCTACGTGCCCCGCGCGGTGCTGTACCACGACAAGGAACAGCTCATCGACGGCAAGCTGGCCATCCGCAAGGTGGAGCTGCAAGATCCCAGACTACGCCTGGTGCGCGGACGCACCGGCGCATGGAACCTGGAGAACCTGATTCCCCGGATGGGCGATTCCAATGACCCGATCCCCACGCTGGTGGTGGAGGGCGGGGTGCTGCAGATCGAGGATCGCTCCAGCGCAGGCGGGGTGGGTGTCTCGCCCATCGGCCACCTGCTGGAGATCCGCCAGGTGGAGATGCTGGCGATGAACGACCCGCCCGGCATGTTCCGGCTGGAGGCGCACGGCGTCTCCGACCTGCTGGGCCCGGTGTCGCTGATGCTGGAGCAGGAGCGGTCAAGCAAGATGTGGGCGGCCCGCGTGGAGCTGTCGGAATTGCCGGTGGACGCGGACATTCTGCGCGCCGCGGCCGCCATGCTGAAGGTGCCCGAGCTGGCCAGTCTGGATGTGCGCGGCGACGGGCAGGTGGTGGTGGAATTGGCAGGCGGGGGCGACCGGCCGATCTCCCACCAGGCCTCGTTTCACTTCCGCAACCTGCAGGCCCGGGGCAGCCTGGTGCCCTTGCAACTGAAGGACGGCAGCCTGGAGGGCCGCTGGGTGGACGGCCGCGTGCCCATCCTGAAAATGCAGGGCAAGCTGGGTGACGGCGAGCTGAAGGCGCAGGTCGACAACCTGGACCTGAAACCCGGTGCTGCCGGCCTCACCCCCGATTCGGTGGGGGGCGTGTGGCGGGCCTCGCTGACCGGCATGACCATCTCTCCCGAACTGCTGAAGTCGATGCCCATGCCCTGTCCAAGCATCGGCGAACTGCTCAACCCGGCCGGGCTGGTGGACATCAGCTACTCCCGCGCCCCGATGGCGTCGGATCCCAAGCAGGGTATCCACCGCGTGGAATTCCGCCCGCGGTCCGCCACCATGCGGTGCAAGCCGTTTCCCTACCCGCTCCATGGCGTGAACGGCATGGTGGGCATGGATGCCACGCGTGGCCAGCGACCCAAGCTGGATGTGGCCTTGGAGGGCATGGCCGGTCCGGACCCCTGGACCGCCAAGGGAAACATGGAAGTGGAGAAAGGTGCCTGGGGCATCAACCTGCATGTCGATGCCCCGGATGTGGCCATCGACCAGACGTTGCTGGATGCCTTGCCGCAGCAGTACCGGGATTTGGCGATGCAGTTCCACCCGCAGGGTGGCCGTGTGAAGGTGGACACCCGCATCCTGGCCGATGTGGG
>CAWUOE010000408.1:0-3708 GCA_963923355.1 uncultured Gemmataceae bacterium
GGGTCAGGGCCATTCCCTTCAAGCCGAGGTAGTTCACCAGTTCGGCGATGCGGAACTTGGTCATCGGGCCGGGTTGGGGGCTGAGCGAATCCATCAGGCGGAGGGTTTTTTCAAAGTCGCCCACCTGGTGGTAGAACATCAGGGCGGTCTGATAGGTGGCCACATCCTCCCGACTGGTCACCTCCCCAGCCAGGCGGTAATAGGTTTCCGCCTCGGTGATTCTGCCGGCCAACTGGCTCAGGCTTCCCAGTTCGCACAGGATCACGCCGTGCAGGCGCGAGTCTCCCCGGGTGCTGGTTGAGGTGGATACCTGATGGTGGATGTCTTGCAGGTATTTGAGGGCCGCTTCGTAGCCGGATTCCTCATATAGCCGCGGCCAAGTGCGGATGAATTCCTGTTCGTCCATGGTGTGTCCCGGAAGAGGGGCAAGCGAAAGGCCCTTCCTGTCGCCAGGAAGGGCCCGCTGGTTTCCGCGGTGCGGAGGATTATCAGGAGAAACGGGTCTTGCCGGGCACGGCCACTTCCCACTCGGGCATTTTCATGTCAGGGGTGAGCTTGCTCACATCCAGATACACTTTCTGGCTGTTGAGGGCCTGATCCCAAGTGATGCGCTGGCCGGTGTAGGCGGCCTCGCGCACCATGATGGCGGTCAGGGTGCTTTCCGCCACATTTTTCAGCTCGTTGATGGGGCTGCCGGCGCGGATCGAGGTGATCAGGTCGGTGTGCTCCTGGATGTAGGGGTCGGTCTGCTGGCGACGCATGGCGGGGGTGACCACCGGCTTGCCGTTGATGGTGAAACCGCCCACATGGGAGTTGCCCTTGGTGCCGGTCACGAACTCGGTCACCGCGTTATAGCAGTTGCTGATCTGGCGGGCCTGGCTGATGCAGTGCCGGTCACCCGGGTACTCGAGCTCGGCGGAGAAGAAGTCGAAGATGTGGCCGTAGGCCGGGTTGTTGCGGCTGCGTCCACCCATGGCGTTCACTGCGACGGGGTGCTCGCGGAAGACCCAGTTGAGAACGTCCAGGTTGTGGACATGCTGCTCGACAACGTGGTCGCCGCAGATCCAGGTGAAGTTGTACCAGTTCCAGCACTGGTACTCGAGGTCGGTCATCTTCTCGCGGCGGGGGCGGCTCCACAGGATGCCCTGGTTCCAGTAGCAGCGCCCGGTGACCAGATCGCCGATAGCGCCGTCATGGATGCGTTTGATGGTCTCGATATAGCTGGCCTGGTGACGGCGCTGGGTGCCGGCGGCCACGCCCAGCTTCTTCTGGTTGGCCTCGTCGAAGGCCTTCATGCAGATGCGGATGCCGGCGCCGTCCACCGCGACGGGTTTCTCGGTGAACAGGTTCTTGCCGGCCTTGATGGCCGCCTCGATATGCAGGGGACGGAAGCCGGGAGGCGTGGCCAGAATCACATAGTTCACGCCGCTGTTGATGACCTTCTGATAGGCGTCGAGGCCCCAGAAGACCCGGTCGTCGGGCAGGTCTGCCTTGTTGCCCAGTTCCTTGATCTTGGGCTCGTTGTCCGCCATGTTGCGGATGCTGCGCTGGGCGTTCTTGGCCTGGCTTTCGAACATGTCGCCCACAGCATGGATCACAACGCCCGGGGCAGAGTGGAGCACGTTGCTGGCAGCGCCCGTGCCACGGCCGCCGCAGCCAATCAGGCCGACCTTGATCACTTCGTCACCGGCGGCATGGGCACCTGTGGGCAGGGCCGAGAGGGCGGCCGCCGCCGAGATACCCGAGCCGATTGCCGCGCGCCGATTCATCTTGCTCATCATCCTTCTCCGGTTGTTGTCGTGGGGAAGAGGGCCAGAACCAACCAAATCCAACGGACCTAAAAAAGCGGGAGGCAGTCACGCAGACCGCCCGGAATCTACAGTCGAACGCAAAATCGCCCCGGCTTCAAGGGGCCGGGGCGGTTTTTTCATCACTGGCTTTGACGGGTGACCTTGCTGCGCAGGTCCACCAACTCGGGTTGCTCCTTCACCGGGCTGACCACCCGGAAACCGACAAACTCGGCGCTGGTCAGCCACCAGATGCTTTGGGGACGCTGCGGGTCGAGCTTGATCCAGGTCTTGTCGCTGCCGCGGCGGGCGCCGCTACGCAGCATGGGGGCCGGGTCCGCCCAGGACCCGCCGCGTGCCACATGGCTGAAACGCTTTTCGGTTGGCAATACCACCGGGCGAAGGCTCAGCTTGCCGGCCAGTTTGGAGTAGGCGTCCTTTTCGTAATGGTCCAGGCACCATTCACAGGCGTTGCCGTGCATATCATGCAGGCCCCAGGGATTGGGTTTTTTCTTGCCCACCGGGTGGGCGAGTTCCTCGGCGTTGCCAGCAAACCAAGCGTATTCACCCAGTTGGGAGGCGTCGTCACCGTAGCTGTAGGCGGTGGAGGTGTTGGCCCGGCAGGCGTATTCCCATTCGGCCTCGGTGGGCAGCCGGTACCATCGGCCGGTTTTGCGGCTGAGCCAGCGGCAATATTCCATGGCGGTGTGGTGGGTGATGCAGATCACCGGATTACCCTCGCGGCCGTGGCCGAAAGTCTCGTCGGCGTAGGGGGGCGTGGGGCGGGTGATGGCATCGGCCTTGCGCGCATCGGTCTCATCGGGGCGGGCCATTGGCTGGCCTTCCACCTTCCAGTACTGGTCAAACTCGTCCCAGGTGACTTCGGTCTTGCCCATGAAGAATGGGGCCAGCTCCACTTCGTGCTGGGGGCCCTCATCGTCCTTGCGGCCAGCCTCGGAGTCGGGCGTGCCCATTTTGAACTTGCCACCCGGGATTGCGACCATGTCGAAGGCCACCGAGCTGCCATCGATTTTCTGGGTGAAATTGGCGGGTTTGGGGGCGTCATCTGCCCTGCCTGTGGTGACCAGCGCCGTGAAGGCACCCATCACTGCTAGGGCGAAGGAACCCGCCAGGCAGCCCCAGGCCACCGAGCCGAAACGAGTGGAGGAAAATCGTCGCATGTGAGAACCTTGAAGCTGGATGAGGGCGCGGGGTCTTCCCGCCATGGATCCACCGGTTCATCCTTCGGCTGGCGCCGAATTCCGGCTTCCAAATCTTACCAAGAAGTCCATTTAAAAACGATGGCTTCACCCGTTTGAAAAATGCAATCACCTTGGTTGGAAAACGCTTGGTCCAGCTAACTAAAGGGTGTGAGAATCTATTGGACATTGCCTGATATCTTGTTATTGCGACAAGGCTATTGGTAGGGTGCAATCGGAGGCGAACCTAAGGGAACCGAGATCAAAACCATGGAGGCTGGGTTGTTGTTGGCAATCCTGATTTGGGGTGCACCACCCGTGCAGGGAGCGGGGGCTGCGCCCTGGTTACGCGTGGAGCGGCAAAAACCTTGCATGGGCACCACGCTGAGGCTGGTCGCGTTTGGTCAGAGCGAAAATGCAGTTTTGATAGTCATGGATCGGGCCTTCGCGCGGGCTGATGCGCTGAACCAGATTTTGAGTGACTATCAGGCGGACAGCGAACTGATGCGGCTGTGCGCCCGGTCAGGACTTGGGGAATCGGTGCCGGTGAGCCGGGAGCTGTTCACCGTGCTCTCGGCCGCCCAAAAGATGTCAGCCGCCACGGAGGGGGCGTTTGATGTGACGGTCGGCCCGCTGTCCCGGGAATGGCGGTTGGCCCGCAAATCCTTTCGTTTGCCCGATGCGGAAACCTTGGCCAAGGGGCGTGAGGTGGTGGGCTACCG
>CAWUOE010000409.1:0-3704 GCA_963923355.1 uncultured Gemmataceae bacterium
GAATGGGGGCAATGTTTCGGGCGGTGGAGGGGGCCGAGGATTCCCCGGAACTGGCTGCCACAGACCTGAGGTCCTTGGGACTGGATTCCCGCGACTGTGTCATTGGCATCGCCGCCTCGGGGCGAACCCCCTACGTGCTGGGCAGCCTGCAGGAAGCTGGCAGGACGGGTGCCCTAACCGGGGCGATCGCCTGCGTGCCTTCCAGTCGGATCGGCCAACTGGCCGAGCATGTCATCGAGGTGGTGACCGGGCCCGAGGTGTTGATGGGATCCACCCGCCTGCGGGCTGGCACGGCCACCAAACTGGTTCTCAACACCCTGACAACCGGGGCGATGATTTTGCTGGGCAAGACCCTGGGTGATCTGATGGTGGACCTCAGGGCCAGCAACGAGAAACTGCGGCTGAGATCGGTCCGCATTGTCGCCATGGCCGCCAGCACCGATGCCCAGACGGCGGCAAATGCCCTGACTCAGGCCGGTGGCGAGGTAAAAACCGCTATCGTCTGCCTGAAAAGTGGCATGGATCCCCAGAGGGCCCGTGTCTGCCTTCAGGCAGCCGGCGGCAGGGTGAGCGAGGCCCTCCTGGCGAAACCCATCCCTTCGGGCTCTGTTTCCCCCACCGCTGTCGCGGGCATCGACGGTGGTGGCACCTCACTCAAGGTGCGGCTTTCCGTGCGCCAAGGCCTAAGCTGGAGGGATCTGCCAGTCAGTTTGGGCCCTCCAGCCCTGCCCGCCACCCACGCGCCAGACGGGGTCGCTTTCGAATGGCGCCGACGGTTGCTGGCGGAACTGGAATCCGCTGGATTGCCCCCAGGGGCGCTCGGCGCGGTAGTCGCTGGCACCTCCGGGGCCGGGAATGACCGCGTCCGGGCCGAGCTGGCGGACCACCTGGCCCGTTGGTTTCCCACAACACGTGTAGAAATTTTGGCCGACATCCAGTTGCTGGCCCGCGCCGCCGGCGATTCGCACGCCCTTTGCCTGGTGGCTGGCACCGGATCCATCGCCTGGTGGGAAGTGGAGACAGGCCGGGTGCACCGGGCGGGTGGCTACGGCCCGGGCGTGGGAGATGAGGGAGGTGGTTTCTGGCTGGCTGAAGAGGCTATCCGGGCCGTTTGCATGGCGGAGGATGGACGTGGGCCTGAAACCACCCTGCGCGATTCCCTCCTGGCCCAAACCGGCCAGTCTGATGGCCGCGGCTTGGCAGCTTGGCACCAAAAAGCCGGCCGAGGGGCGGCACGGCTGGCTTCCATACTCCTGGCCGAGGCCACTGCCGGAGACTTGGTGGCCCAATCATTGCGGGCCAAGGCGATCTATCACCTCCGCGCCCTGGTGCAAACGGTGCTGCGCAAGGCCCCAGGCATCCATCCCAACACCCTGGTTGCCGGCGGCGGCCTGTTCCAAGATGAGGATTTCTGGCAGGCGTTCACCCAGTCGTTCCACACAGGGGGCCAAGACTTGCCTGTCTGGACTCGATCGCCCCACCCTGTGGAGGGTGCCCTTCAATCCGCCCGAGAAACTCTGGAAAAATCGGCCTGAAATGTCCGCCGGGTCGGTTTAGATTCCATTTGGTGAAATCGTGGCCCTCATTTATCATGAGATATCTTGCCACAGTCCCTTTTTTCGGGGCTATTCGATACCTTTCGGCATCGTCGAGGGTGCTCCATGCCACACGCTGAAAACGCCCCCATCTTGCCCCTCAATCGCCGGGGGTTTGTCGGTGGATTGGCCGCCTGCGGGATGGCTGGATTCGCCCGTCCCCTTTGGGCCGAAAAACAAACCCATGCTCATGCCACAGCATGCATCTGGATCAACCTGGTGGGCGGGCCTTCCCAAATCGATACATGGGATCCCAAACCGGATGCTCCGGTCGAGGTGCGCGGGCCGTTCGCTTCCATACCGACCAATATCCCGGGCATTCGGGTAAGTGAGCTCTTCCCCAAATTGGCCGCCAGGCTTCACCAAGTGACCCTGCTGCGCGGCGTCCACCACCATCACCTCCCCACTCATGAGGCGGGTTGGCGTGAACTGCAAACTGGATATTTCCAAACCGACACACCACAACCCGCCTTGGGCTCCAAACTCGCCAATGGCGGATTCAATGGCCAGCCCGGCTGGGTGGTCTTGCCCGGGCCGATCCAAAAAGATGGTCTCTGCCTGGTGGATGATGGCCAATCCTCGGGCACCCTGGACTCATCCTGCCATCCAGCGGAGGACCCGATACCAACCGGCGACCTGCGCCAGCTTTTGGAACGGGCCGTTCGCCGGGTCGAATCGGGTGTTAGGTTTGTGACAGTCAATACCGCACCTACCGTGTTCCACCGCCGTACCTGGGATTGCCATGCCGATGGCGGGTCCCTCCCTATGACCGTGGCTCAAACCCGGGGTCTCGGCCTCGAACTCGACTCGGCGCTGGACCTGCTTCTGGAATCATTGAGCCAATCCGGAATGCTGGAGACGACACTGGTGGTGGCCACCGGGGAGATGGGTCGCACCCCGCACCTCAACCGGCGTGGCGGCCGCGACCACTGGTCCCGCGCCTGGACCGCCCTCCTGGCTGGAGGCGGCACCCCCGCCGGATCCGTTCTGGGCAAGACCGATCCACTGGGTGGTGAGCCGGTCGATGGACCGCTGCCAGCCGGGGAGTTGCACCGTATGGTTGCCACGCGGCTGGGAATCATCTGATCCGTCCTTACCGTTTTCACAAGAGTTTGTTCAAGCGCGCCCCTTCAAGGCGTCCGGAGAAAAATGATGTCCGAACTGACCGAACTGTCCGCCGCTCCCGAGGATTTCATCTTCGATGCCACCGAGGAAAACTTCGAGGCCCGCGTGGTCATGTCGCCCATCCCGGTGGTGATCGACTTCTGGGCCACCTGGTGCCAGCCCTGCAAGATGCTCAAACCACTTCTGGAAAAGCTGGTGGCCCAACGCGGTGGCAAGATCGCTCTGGCCCGCGTGGATGTGGACAAGCAGCAGCGCATCGCCATGGCCTTCGGCATCAACTCCATTCCGGATGTGGTCGCTTTCTCCGAGGGGCGTCCGGTGGATCGCTTCACCGGCTTGCTGCCCGAGAAGGAGCTGGCCGCGTTTCTGGACCGTCTGCTGCCCACCGAGGCGCAGAATCTGGTGCAACAGGCGCAAGGCTTCGAGGATGCCGGCGACACCGAGACCGCCGAGAGACTTTATCGCAAGGCGCTGGAAGGCGAAGAATTTCTCGACGAGGCCCGCGTGGGCCTGGCTCGTCTGCTGCTTGCCAAGGGCGAGCATGCCGAGGTCACCAAGCTGCTGGAAATGGTCAATTGCGGCGGCGAGATCGGGGATGAAGCCCTGGCCCTCAAAGCCTGCTCCTGGTTCGCCGACAGGCCGGGCATCAGCAAAAATTTGCAGGAATGTGCCGACCGGGCTGCGGACGCTCAGGGCAAGGAAAAGGCACGGGCCTTGTATGAGCTGGGCTGCTGCCAGGCCATGCGTGGCGACTATCCCTCCGCCCTCGAGTGCCTGGTCACCGCCGGCGAGGAGGACTCAACCCTGCTGAACGGTCCGGTGAAGGAAGCGATGATCCAGTGCTTCCACGCCCTGGGCGACACACATCCGGTCACCACCGAATACCGCAACCGCCTGATGATGCTGCTCTGCTGAACCGAGGTGTCGGGCGGGTCCCCGCCCCCTCGATAATCATACCCCACCCTCCCGGGGATTCGGTCACTG
>CAWUOE010000410.1:0-3696 GCA_963923355.1 uncultured Gemmataceae bacterium
TTCCTCGGCGTCAAAGAGGATGGTCTGCTTGTTGAGCTGGTAGCCGAGCTGGGTGAGCAGGGTCTCGACGCCGTCGTTCTCCTTGAACCCGGGGGGCACCTGGGTGTCATCGGGGCGGGAGGAGGTGGGGCCGACGGCGAAGAGCACCGGCTTGCCGGCCTTCATGAAGTTTTTCACCGCGTCGAGCTGGGCGGGGTCGAGCGAGTGGAGCCAGTGGGGCAGGTTGCGGTCATCCTCGCTGACCACATCGTACAGCGAGGGGCGCGGCAGGATGAGCAGGTCGCAATCGCCCAGCAACTGCTCCATCTTGCCCTGCACATCGGTGTTGCGGCGCAACTCGGCCAATGATTCGGGGCCCAGGGTGGTGATCTCCTCCCGGGTCTGCCTGGCCCGTTCATCGGATTGCTGGTCGACCTGATCGAGCAGTTTCAGATCCTCCTCGATCGCCTCCAGTTGCCCCTCCTTGAGGGCGGTGAGGAACTCCTGCTTTTCCTTGGGGTCGCGTGGCATGCGGATCTGGCGGGCCAGCGCGGTCTCGATGTCGGCGAGGGATTTCTCCTGGAAGAATTTTTTGGTGGGGAACAGTTGCTTCTCGCGGTAAAGCTTCCGCTGGGCCTTGCCCTCATCGAGTATCTTCAGGCGCTGCTCGAGTCGCTCGACGCGGCTTTCCTCGAAGGTGCTGACGACGGGCTGAGGGTTGCGGCCCAGGCGTTTGAGGACGAGGTCGGTCACCTCGAAGCCGCCGGCTGCCAGCGCCTTGCGCAGGCCGACGAGGCCGTAGGTGTCGGTGCCGCGGCTGGTGAGCCATTCGTGGATCACGCCGATGGCTACCTTGGGTTTGCGGGACTCGAGGTTGACCAGCTTGCTGATGAAGGGGAAGGCGCCGGGGGCATCGCCCTCGCGGGTGTCGGCTGGGATGCCTTGGGGCAGCAGGACCAGATTACCCTCCTGCTCGCTGGCCCTCTTGTCGAGGCGCAGGAACTCGCGGAAGCCCAGACGCTGGACCTGCTCACGGCCCTTGGCCACGCCGGCGTGGAAGAAGAGACTGCTCTCGGGGGCCTGCTCTATGGCCTGGCGGAGTTTGGGGGCGTTTTTGGTCAGGGCGTCGAGGCGTCGGTCGTAGCCCTCATCCTCGACATCCAGCTCGACCACGCGGAGGGCGGCGCCGCTTTCCCGGCGGACCAGGTCCACCAGGTCGCGGACCTTCTCGAGGATCTTGCGCTCCGCCGCCAGATCATAGCGATCCGGTTTGTCGGAGATGCCGGGGAAGACCCGGTGCATCTGGTGGACCACGACGGTGGTGCCGGGCTCGAGGCCGGCCAGTTCGCCCCGCAGGGCGGTGGGCAGGGTGAACTCTCTGTCGCGGGTCAGGTCGACCTGCTGGGGGTCGCGGAAGACATGGAGGTTGATGCCCACCAGGGCGAGGGCGGCCAAGGCGATGCGCAGCAGGGCGCCGGCGCGGTAGGCGCTGCGCCTGGCGGCGGTGAACAGGATCAGGCTGAAAACCTCACCGGCGACCGACTGGGCCAGCAGCAGCAGGCCCAGCAGCAGGGCGATACCGGCGGGGGTGAAGCGCAGGAGGCCTCGCCAGGCCTCGCCGGCGCTTTCGGCCAGAGTGCCCTCGGGCCGGGCTGTGGCGAAGGCCAGCCCGACCAGCACGAGGCCCAGCGCGCCACCCATGCGGGACAGCATGCGCAGGCGAGAGCCCAGCCAAGTGGGTTTGCGGCTGTCGGTAGCCGCCATGTTGGTTGAATTGGACATACCGGACATCAGGCCCACCTCCGGCTTTCCAGACTGCGAACGGTGAGATACAGGCAGAAGACGGCCACCGAGGCGTACATCGCCAAGGCGCCGAGATCGAGCACGCCGCGGGTGAAGGCGCGTTCAAAATGGAGCGGCACGCTGAGGAAGTAAGCTAAGCGGTAGCCCAGTCCGCCTTCGGCGGCGCTGCCAGCGTAGCTGCCGGCCACGAAGACGAGGCCGAGTGCCAGAGCCACCTGGGCCGCCACCAACTGATCACGGACCAGGCTGCTGACAAACAGGCCCAGGGCCAGAAACATGGCGCCCGCCAGGACCAAGCCCGCGGCGGTGCTGACCACGGGGGCCGGGTCGAGTTGGAAGGAGGCCTCGACGAGGTGCTCCGGCTCATGCCAGGCGAGGAACTGGCCGCCCAGCAGGCTGACCAGACCCACCGAGGCGGCGACTACCCCGGGAAGGCCCCAATCATTGCCCGAAAGACGGCCGGCGATACCCAAGCCGAAGCCACCGACCAGCAGCAGGATGCCCAACAGGGCAAGGATGCTGCCTTTCTGGTTGACCCAGTGGACCTGCAGGACATCCATGCCCAGGAGGGCCGGGAGGTAGAGCAAGGTTGGCAGCCACAGGACCAGGTAAAAGGCCAGGGCGGCGGTGAATTTGGCGAGCACGATCTGCCAATCGCGCACGGGTGAGGTCATCAGCATCTCGAGGGTGCCCGAGGCGCGTTCCTCGGCGAAGGAGCGCATGGTGATCAGCGGCGGGATGGCCAGGAAGACCAGCCAGAAGACCGGACTGGACAGCCCATGCTGCAGGGGCCACTCGACACCGCGGGGGCCCGAGGCGTTCAGCAGGTCGAGGGTGCCCGAGAAGATGTACCCCTGGCACGCCAGGAACACCACCAGGACCGCATAGGCGATGGGAGAGTAGAAGAAGGACATGAACTCGCGGCGGACGAGGCTGCGGGCGCCCCACACGCCCCAGACCGCCAGGCCGAGAACGACCAGGAAGGCCGCTCCCAAGGCCAGCCAGGCCGCATCGGCCAGCATGGATGATCCAGAATCTGTCATGGTGATAAGATCCTCAACGAAATCCGGCTCAACGAAATACGCATGAATCGGGTGATGGGGTTCAGGCGCCAACGGGCTGGGCGGCGGTGCCCTCGACCAGCCTGAGGAAGAACTCCTCCAGCCGGCCGCCAGCCGGGACCATGTCTGCCAGCCTGCCCTGGGCGGCCACGCGGCCCCCCACGATGATCACGGCGCGGTCACAGGTCATTTCCACCTCGCTGAGGATGTGGCTGCTGACCAGGACGGTGTGGCGCTCACCCAACTGGCGGATGAGCTTGCGGGTCTCGATGATCTGGGTGGGGTCGAGGCCGCTGGTGGGCTCGTCGAGGATGAGGACGGGCGGATCGGCCAGCAGGGTATCGGCCAAGCCCACGCGCTGGCGGTAACCCTTGGACAGGGTGCCGATCAACTGGCGGCGGACATCGGACAACCAGCAGCGGCGCATCGCCTCTTCCACCCGTTTGCGGCTGGCGGCACCGTGGAGGCCCTTCAACCCGGCGCGGAAATCGAGATACTCGGCCACCCGCATCTCGGGATAGAGGGGGCAGTTTTCGGGCATGTAACCGATGGAGGCGCGGGCTGCGAGGGGGTCGGTCAGCACATCATGGCCGGCGACCATCGCCTTGCCGGAGCTGGCAGTCAGGAAGCCCGCCAGGATGCGCATGGTGGTGGACTTGCCGGCACCATTGGGGCCGAGGAAACCGACCACCTGCTGGCGGCCCACCTCGAAGGAGACATCGCGAATGGCGGCGTAATCGCCGTAATATTTCGTCAGTTGGCTGACCTGGATCACGGGAGCCTCATTGTCTGGTCGGGCCACAGGGTGGGCCGTTAAAATAGGAAGGCTGGCAAACCGGCGAAAACAGTTTGA
>CAWUOE010000411.1:0-3695 GCA_963923355.1 uncultured Gemmataceae bacterium
AGACCGCAAGGCTTCCCACGGCGAAGATGAAAAGGAAACCAATATCCACACCCGGGGCGATCGCAAACTTCCAACGGGATGTGTACGCCGCGGATTTTTCACTGAAGGATTTCAATTCACCGGTACGCTCCAGCCTCCTGACCTCCTCGATGCTGGAGGGGAAAGCCAGTGTTTCCACGCCGGTTTTCTCATGCCCCGCGATGGGCTTGACCGAGACCAGAGCCGGTGGTGCGGGAGTGTCCCCCACACTCACCACCGCCATGGCGAAGAGGGCCGTGCCCATGGCAACCATCGGTGCCAGCAGGTAAAAGACCTTGTCGACATGGGCGGGAATGACCTCTTCCTTCAGAATGAACTTCGCGCCGTCTGCCAGAGGCTGGCCAAGCCCGCCTACCTTCCGAAGGAACCATAGCCAGGATTGGCCAAAATCAAACCCAACCCGGTTGGGCCCGTGGCGGTCCTGCACCCAAGCGGACACCTTCCTCTCCAGAAGGGTCAGATATGCGACGCCACCCAGCACGCCGCCCAGGATGACGGCGATGGTGATCAGGGTCACCAGCAGGGGAATCAGCACGTTCCAATCCATGTTTCGCCTTCTCGCAATCCGTTAAACCGGGATTCAGACCTCTTGGTCCGGCTCAGGCCAAGTCCTTCAATTTCTCGCAAAAGATTCCGTATTCACCCAGTTCGCCCGCTTCTAGCGGCTTGAACGCGGGAATCGCCTTGGCGATCTCCTGGCGCAAGTTGCCAGCGTGGACCAACCCCTTGCGCCCCAGCAGCTCGAGGTAAAACTGCCCATCGGTTCGGGTCCCCCGCCAGGGAGCGCAGGAAGCGCGTTTGGCTTGCGCCAGACCGGCATGGTTCACCCAGGTTCCATCCACCTCGCTGAAGGCGGAGGCTGGAATCACGACATGGGCACGGTCTGTCAGGGTGGATGCAAACATCTCCTGGACGGCTACGAAGCCCACACCGGCCAAGGCATCCCCCTCGTCCACGCCGGGTTTGTAAATGGCGGGCGATTGGCCTTGGCTGATGAGGCAGGCATCCACTTGGCCGCCACGGGCAGCCTGAAGGAACTGTTGATAATCCAGTCGCTCCTTCTGGAAGTGGGCCAGCACGCCCCGCACACCCCGCACATTGGCGGACTTTTCTGCCCGTATGGTGAATTTGACCTGGGGTGCCGGTCGTCCCTTCCGGTCCTTGGGGTAGGTATCATCCGTCCCCTCGATTGGGACTGGCCCCAAAGCCATTTTCACAAATGGGCTGAGTTGGCGGGCGAAACTTGCGAGCAGCCAAGCCTCCTCCACCGTCATGGAGGGTGAGAACACAATCCACAGACGGCCGGGGTCCCCGGATGCCGCGGCACCCAGCTTTTCCCGGCAGATGCCGGCTGCCTGAGCCCATTCGACCGCTTTGGTTCCGGCCTCCCCTCGCACCAAGTACTGGCGCAACCGGGCGGGGTCATTCGCGTGATGGTAACCGAGGCGCCCGGCATCACACATGAAGTGCCCCTGGGACCTCGGATTGAATCTCGGACGCAAACGATAGACGATGTCCTTGTTGGAATCCACATGGACCGAGCATCCCGTGGAGCAACCCCCGCAGACGCCATTGGCAGATTTGAGGTTCCAAACCCTCTGGGTGTAGAGGAAGTCCTTGCTGGCAAGCGCCCCCACCGGGCACAGGTCCACCACATTCAGTGACAGTTTGTTGTCGAGGGGGTGCCCCTCGAACACATCGATCTCGGCATGGGTTCCACGATTTACGACGTGCAGCTCGGCAGTGCCCGACACCTCCCTGGTGAAACGGACACAACGGCTGCACATGATGCAACGATCGGTGAACAGGCTGACATGGGTGCCGAGGTCGGGCTTGTTGGGGGGGGTCCGCTTCTCGTCCACCATCCGGCTTTCAGCCTTGCCGAATTGGAAACTGTAATCCTGAAGAAGACATTCCCCAGCCTTGTCGCAAACCGGACAGTCAAGCGGGTGGTTCAACAGCAGACTTTCCAGGGTCCTCTGTTGCGCGTCCTTGGCCTTGGCCTCCGCGGTGCGAATCACAGTCCCGTCCTTGACCGGGGTTTGGCAACCGGGAACCACCTTCGGTTGCATGACCGTGGAAACTTCACCCTTCTCATCCACTTTCCGCTCGCCCACCTCGACCAGGCACATGCGGCAACTGGCCACGACACTCAGGGCGGCGTGCCAGCAGTAGTGTGGGATGGTGACACCGGCGCGTTGGGCGGCCTGAACGCAGTTCAGCCGCTCATCGCCGATATCCACGGCCTTGTCATTCACATAAACCGTTGCCATCGAATATTCCTCAGGCCCTTCAGCCCGGCCAATGCCCATCCACTAATATCATGCACCCGGTAACCCGGCCCTAGTGCCCCCCGGCCATTTGGAGCCTCATGCCCGGGCTCGCACCCTTGGCCGGCCCCTCGCGAAGGTAGGTCTTGAACTCGTCGCGGAATTTGCGGATGGCGGTTTTCACCGGCCAACCCGCGCCATCCGCCAGACCGCATATCGTCGTGCCGGGCATGATGCCGATCTTGTCGGCAACTTCCTCGAGGATGGCAAGATCCTCCAGCCGGCCCTGCCCGCGCTGGATCCGTTCAACGATCTTGAGCATCCAGGCGGTGCCTTCACGGCACGGGGTGCATTGGCCACAGGATTCGTGCGCGAAAAACCTGCAAAGATTGTGGAGAACATCCACAATGCTCGTTGTCTCGTCGAAAACCGTCACGGCAGCGGTGCCAAGACCCAGACACCCAACCTTGCCCGGACCATTGAAATCCAAGGGAATATCGAATTCGGCCTCGGTGCAAAAGCCCATGCTGTTGCCACCGGGAATGGCGCCTTTCGCCTTGCGCCCCTTCCAAACGCCGCCACCATGCACCTCGACCAATTCGCGGAGGGTGACGCCCATCGGAAGCTCGACAATCCCCGGCTTGTTGACATGCCCGGAAATGCAATAGAGCTTGCTGCCGTAACTTCCGGCATCACGCGGGTTTTTCGGGTCAGGTGGCACACCCAGCGATTTGAACCAGTCGCCCCCACGCTCAACGATGTTGACCACATTCGCCAGCGTCTCGGGATTATTCACGATGGTGGGCTTACGGAAGGCCCCCTCAATGGCCGGGAACGGGGGCTTTATGCGAGGCCAAGCCCTTTTCCCCTCCAGGGATTCAATAAGGCCTGTTTCTTCGCCACAAATATAGGCTGCCGCCCCCCGGTGGACCACTACGTCCAGGCTGTATTCCGAGCCGAGGATTTTTTTGCCCAGCATGCCCGCGGCGTACAGTTCATCAATCGCGCGCTGCATCGTGCGGGTGCCGTTGCCGTACTCATAGCGAACGTAGAAATAAGCCGTGGTAGCTCGAATGGCGTAACTGGCGAGAATGATTCCTTCCAGCACCTGATGGGGGTCGCATTCAATCAGGTAGCGATTGTTGAAGGTGCAGGGTTCGCTTTCGTCGCAGTTGACGCACAGGTAGATGGGTCCCGGGTGACCCTTGGGCAGAAAAGTCCATTTCAATCCGGTGGGAAAACCCGCACCTCCGCGGCCACGGAGACCTGAATCTTTCACCACCGTCGTGACCTGGTCCGGGCTCATCTCCTTGAGGGCCCGCTCCAGGGTGCTGTAACCCCCATCGGCGCGGTAACCTGCCAGGGTTTTGCATTCAGGCCGATTCA
>CAWUOE010000412.1:0-3695 GCA_963923355.1 uncultured Gemmataceae bacterium
CCTCACGCCGGTGGCGGTTCGCTTCCGGGTAGGTGGCCTTCCACCGGGGGCTCGGGCTCGTTCACGAACGGCAGCACCAGGCCGGGCCGGCGCAGGGCGGCGCCCGCCCAGACCGCAAGCAAAAATATCGATTGAACCAGGTAGGATTCCCCCTTGGGCAGGTGGGCCATGATGGCACCTCCCCAGAAGGCGCTACACAGGACCACGGCGGGGGGCAATGTGGCGGGGCTGAGCAGCAGCAAGCCGGAGGTAATCTCCCCCACCCCGATGATGATCAGGTGATCTTTCAATGCCTGGGTGGTTTCCCCGCCTTCGGGCATCTCATCGGGGTTGATCACCAGCTTCATGCCACCCGACAAAACCATCACGCCCGCCAGCAGGAAATGCAACAGGTAGCCGGTCCACCCGCACAGGGTCTTGGTCGTTTGGTCCATGGGTCGGCTCCGGGGCGGCGTGGCTGCGGCTTGGGAATGGTAGACTGATCCTACGATCTGCGGCCCCCCCTTGGCGAGATGGAAAAATGCGGATTCCCCTGCTGCCCGCCCTGTTCGCGTTGTCACTGGGATGCCTGGTGGCGGCCTCGCGCGCCCAGCCCCCGGCCAGTGGCCCGAAGAAGGTGCGTCTCACCCCCAGCCAGTCCATTTTTCTGGAAACCGACGGCAAAGCCCGCCGCGTGCTCATCGAGGCCGCGGTGATCCACCGCGAGGCGAACCTGGAGCTGGAGGAATTCCTCTGCCGCAAGAACAACAAGGAGCACGAGTCGATCCTGTCGGGCGATTTCGACGCGCGCGACCTGCATGCCACGCTGCTGGCCGCCGGGGCCAAGGCCGGCACGCCGGTGGTCTACCACCCCAACTACAAGCCGGCCACCGGCTCGCGGATCCGCGTCTCGGTGCGCCACCCCGGGCCGGAGGGCAAGGTGCTCACCAGCAACGCCCGGAGTTGGGTGAAAAACCACAAGACCGGCAAGGAGCTGGACAGCGACTGGGTCTTCGCGGGCAGCGGCTTCACCGAAAACCCGGATGACCCCAAAAAGCCGATCTACCTGGCCAACCAGGGCGATGTGATCTGCCTGTCCAACTTCAACACCGCCCTGCTGGACCTGCCCATCGAAAGCTCACAGAAAGCCGGCGAGCTGTTGTTCTTCCCCTGGACCGACCGCATCCCCCCCGTCGGCACGAAGGTGACCGTGGTGCTGGAAGTGGTGGGGGAGGACGGGAAAGAGGGGAAGAAGTAGAGGTCGGAGCCTGTCAAAAATATGGTCAGACAATAGGTACAGTTTGGCCTTTGTGTGCAGTAAAATAAGGCTCCGGCCCTCTGAGAATCGGGAAGGATCCAATGAGCAGTACCTTGAATCGGCTGACCGCTGAACTGGCCAATTTGCCCGCCAATGATCGGGCCGAATTGGCCAAATTCCTCCTCGATTCCCTTGAGGAAGAGGAGGAATCCCCCGAGGCGGTTGCCGCAGCTTGGGATCTGGAACTGGAAAAGCGTGTGCAACGCATCCGGGCTGGAGAGGTCGAAGGTGTGCCAGCATCCAGCATCTTTCCCAACCTGGGAAATGACGGTCCATGAAACCGGTTTCTTTTCAGCCGGAAGCGTTGGCAGAACTGGAAAACGCAAAAGCCTACTAAGAGAAAAAACTACCCGGTTTGGGCTCCAGGTTCTTTGACACTGTTGAACACGGCCTGCGGGCTATCAGCCGTTTCCCTGCCGTTCATCCGCCCCATGGCAAAACAGATCTGCGTAAAAGGGTATTACGCCGGTTCCCTTACACCATTTATTTTCTGGAATCGGAAACCCTCATCTGGATTGTGGCTTTAGCCCATCAACGCCGGCGGCCCGACTACTGGAAAAACAGAACACCCGGTTTATGAAATCCCAACTCCGCATCACCCCCGGGGAATCGCCGAGTTCAACCCCATTCAGGCTTTCGCCACAGCCGTGATGGCCTGCTTCAAATCCACCCGGCCGTCGTACAGGGCGCGGCCGACGATGCAGCCGGGCAGTCCGGCCTTGGCCACCGCCACGATGTCCTCCAGCGAGCCGATGCCGCCCGAGGCGATCACCTCCACGCGGGCCAGGCGGGCCACCTCGGCCGTCGCCTCCACATTGCAGCCTTTCAGCGTGCCGTCGCGGCCGATGTCGGTGAACACGATTGCCGCAAGGGGCCAGTCTTTAGCCCGGTCCAGCACCTCGGCCACCGTCAGGCTGTCGGTCTCCAGCCAGCCCTGCGCCGCCACCCTGCCCTCGCGCGCGTCCAACCCCAGCACCACCTGGCCCGGATGGGCCCGGGTGATGGCGCCCGCCCATGCGGCATCGCGCAGCGCCCGCGTGCCCAGAATGACGCGGCTCACACCGGCGTCCAGCGCCTGGCGGATATGCGCCTCCTCGCGCAACCCGCCGCCCAGTTGCACCGGCACCTTGCCGGCTGCCGCCACGATTTGGGCCACGGTCTCCAGTTGCACCGGCTTGCCCGCCCGCGCCCCATCCAGGTCCACCACATGCAGCCAGGTGGCGCCCTGGTCAATCCAATGGCGGGCCATGGCAGCCGGGTCTGAGCCGTAGACGGTCTCCTGACCATAGTCGCCCTGGTGCAGTCGCACGCAGTTGCCGCCGCGCAGATCAATCGCCGGATACAGTTGCATCTTCCCGTTCCCGATTAAAAAGATTTCACAGATTGGCAAAGGCGTTCAAAAGCGCCGCGCCGGCCGCCTGGCTCTTCTCGGGGTGGAACTGCGTCGCGTGGCAGTTGCCCCGGCTGATGGCCGCCGTGAACGGGCCACCGTAGTCGCACGTCAGCGCCACCACCGACGGATCAGCCGGCTGGGCGAAGTACGAATGGACAAAATAGAAGTACTCCCCGGGTTTCACCCCGTGCAGGAGGGCGCCCGGCTTCGCCGCCGGGCCATGCTCCACGGTGTTCCAACCCATGTGCGGCACGATCAGGTCGGCCCGGTCGGGGAATCGCACCACCTCCCCGGGGATGAAGCCCAGCCCCTCGTGCACGCCGTCCTCGTGCCCGCGCTCGAACAGCAGTTGCAATCCCAGGCAGATGCCCAGAAACGGCCGGTCCGCCCGCAGGTGCTCCAGCACCGGCTCGGCCAGTCCGCTGGCGCGCAGGTTGGCGATGGCATCCTGGAACGCGCCCACGCCGGGCAGCACCACATGGCTGGCCGCGGCCACCATGCCCGGGTTGCTGGTGATCTCGGCGGGATGCCCCTGGCGCTCGAAAGCTTTCTGCACGCTGCGCAGGTTGCCCATGCCGTAATCCACGATCACCAACCGCTTGCCGCCCATGTCACCTCCACACCATCCGAAAACAGAACCACCCGGCGCGATCAGGGATGCTGGCCATCCCCGGTCGGCGCCGGCGGGGTGGGGGCCTCGTCCTCATCCCGCCCGGATATCAGCCTCAGCAGGAAGCTCAGCATCAGGAGCCCGCCCGAGCCCGCCAGACCCAGCAGCAACAGCGTCAGGGGGTCCATGAACAACCATGCCACCCTGGGCCCCAGCCACGGCCAGGCGAACCACGAAATCAAAACCCCCAGCCCGAGCGACGGGCCGAACGGCAACGCCTGGCTGCCCCGCAGCAGCATGTAACCCACCCCCATGACAATGCCCGGCGCCAGCGACACGAAAAAGCTGCTCAGGATCGTTTGCCACCCGACAAAAGCGCCCGCCATCAGCAGCAG
>CAWUOE010000413.1:0-3689 GCA_963923355.1 uncultured Gemmataceae bacterium
ACTGCGTCCATCTAGGTTGCGGCGGTGTTTGGGCACTCGCATTGAACGAAATTAGCTCATACAATGCTATCATCCTGCCTGCAAGCCGCCCCGGCCAAATGGCCCTTAGGGGTTCCAGCCTGATGTGGGTTCACCACCTGCCCGATTTTTGGGGGTATTCCATGCTTTCTCGCCTCATTTGCATGGCTTTGGTTCCCTTTTTGGGACAGCTTGGAACCACCAAGGTTTATGCCCAAGCGAATGCTCCGGGACAGCCCGTTAGCTTCATCCGTGATATAGCGCCCATCTTCCGGGAAAACTGCTTTGGCTGCCACGGATCCAAAAATCCCAAAGGCAAGCTGGACATGACCAAGTTGGAGACTTTGCGGAAAGGTGGCACGAAGGAGGATCCGATCGTGCCCGGCAAGCCGGACGAGAGCCATTTGGTGGATGTATTGAAGGCGGAGGATGCCTCGCGCATGCCCCCCAAAGATACCGGGGCACCCCTGGCATCGGCAAAAATCGCTCTGGTGGAGCGTTGGATCGCCGAGGGGGCCAAGGTGGACGCCGGGATCGACACCAAAGCCGATCTGGTGAAGGAATTGCGTAAGCGCTGGTCGCCACCCGGGCTGTTGAGTCAGTACAGCTTCCCGGTGAGCGTGACGGCCATGGCATTTACAACCGATGCCAAACAATTGGTCACCAGCGGGCATCATGAACTGTGTGTATGGGATGTGGAATCAGGGAAGCTGGTCAAAAGGGTGGCCATCCGTTCCAGGCGTGCCATGGCCCTTCAGTTTTTGCCGGATGGCAAGTTGGTGATGGCTGGTGGTCGGCCGGGGGAGGAGGGGGATGTCTCCGTCTACGACTTGTCGGCGCCTGCCGCCCGCCAGGAAAACGGCACAAGCATCTTGAATGGTATTTCCGACCCCAAGGTGCTGGTGAAGCGCCTGTTGGAAGCGGATGACGAGGTGGAGTGCCTGGCTCTTTCCGCCGATGGCAAGAAATTGGCGGCCGGGGGATGCGATCGTTTGATTCAGGTGTGGGATATTTCAGCGGGAATCGCCCAGGCGAAATTGACCGACACGATTGAAAACCATGCAGACTGGGTTTTCGCGGTGGCATTTTTCCCCGACAACAACCGGCTTGCCAGTGCCAGCCGTGACAAGACTGCCAAGGTGTGGGACCTCAAGGCCAAGGAGTCTATCGCCACATTTCCCGAGCACCAAAACCCGGTCTTCGCGGTGGCGGTGAAGGGAGATGGAACCACCTGTTTTTCAGTGGGAGATGACAAACAGGTTCGGGCCTGGAATCTGACGGGTGACCAGGGGGCCAAGCAGGTTCGGGCCATGGGTGGAGCGGGGGGATCGGTCCTGAAATTGGTTCAGCATGGCAAGGAGCCCTGGCTGTTCAGCGCAGGCGCGGACTCGAAAATCCGCCAGCACGAGCGTGAAAAGGGGAACCAGATACGAGAGTTGGCTGGCCACAAGGACTATGTGCTATCGCTTGCCCTGAACCCGGCCGGTGACATTCTGGCCTCCGGGGCGTGGGACGGGGAAATCCGCCTGTGGAGCACCAAAGACGGTAAACTGATAAAGACATTCAACGCGTCCCCGGGACTGAAGGTCTCGGCCGCCACGGCCAAGCCCTGATTGCCCTTTTCCGGCAGGGCCAACGGACTTTTTCCGATCCTTGAGGCCCGCTCCCCCCAATGCAGCATCTGGAAAAACCGCGAGTTCGCCCGTACCTGGTCGCTGACCAGGTACGGGGTGACCCATCCAGTTTTGAAATCAGCGACCTGTTGCGCTTGAGTCCGGCAGTACTGCGGGTTTCCGCCCTCGACCTGGAAATCCTCAAACGGTTGGATGGCAGCCAGACGTTGGGGGAACTGGGAGCCACTTTGAAGCCGCTGCTTGGCGGTGGAAACATCTCCCCCGATTACTTCACCAAGTTGCTGGGGATGCTTGAGGAGTGCCTTTTCCTCGAGGCGCCCAACTGGCGGAACGCCATCGAAAGCCCTGTGCGCCCCCCATCCTGCATCGGCTGCTACGATGCCGACCCGAAAAACCTGACTGAGCAAATCGAAAGTTATTACCTGCACCAGGACGGTCCTGGCATCCCCCAAGGACGGGCGACCGATCACCGGATAGACGCGGTGCTGGCGCCCCACATCGATTACGCCCGTGGCGGGTGGAACTTTGCGCATGCTTTCCGGCAAGTCTACGAGGGGACCACAGCCAGTCTGTTTGTCATCGTGGCCACCTCGCACTACAGCCCCAAACGATTCACCCTGACGCGCAAGAGCTTCCGAACGCCGCTGGGTGATGTGCCTGTGGATGGCCCCTTTTGCGACAGGCTGGAGGAGGCCTACGGCCCGGGCCTTTATGAGGATGAGTTGCGGGCGCATTTTCCCGAACATTCTGTGGAGCTGGAGGTGGTGTTTTTGCAGCACCTCCTCGGGCCCAGTCGTCCCTTCCGGATCGTTCCCTTGGTGGTGGGATCGATGGAAGACATGCTGGGTGACGGTGGAGCCAGCCCGGTTCCGGCGGATGTGGAACGAATGGTCGGGGCTTTGCGGAAGGCCAGGGAAGCAGCAGGGGAGCCGGTTTGTTTTGTCATCAGCGGGGACCTGGCCCACATCGGGCCCAAATTCGGCGACAAGGCCGGCTTGCCGCCTACTTTCCTGTCCCACAGCCAGGATCAGGATTTGAAACTGATGGCGGCCGCAGGTGCTGGTAGCGCGGAGGGATACCGGCGAATTCTGGCTGAGGAGAAGGATGCCCGGCGGATCTGTGGGTTTCCGCCTACATGGCTGACCCTGCAGGCCTTGGGGCCCTGCGCAGGCAGGTTGCTGCGTTATGACCAACATGTTCATCCGAAGGGACGCGAGTCGGTGAGTTTCGCGTCGATGGTGTTCCAGGCGCGGGACAGGTGAGCTGATGGCCGATCTCGGTGTGGAAGCATGCGCATGTGGACGGGATTGCGGGCCTGGAGAATGCCTTGTCAGCCGGGCCCGATTGGGGGAGCCCACCCGGTTGGAAGAAGTGCTGAGGCATTTTGGTTCGGAATCAGGCCTGTGTACCTTCAAGGGACCGCGGTTTTCCTCCCGCTACTTCATCTGGGGCGAGGGGCCGGCGCTGGTGATGGGCCATGGCCTCTCAGACAGCTTGGAATCATTCCTGCCACTGGCACATCATTTGGCTGACCGATTCACTTGCATTGGCTGGGATCTGCCGGCCACCCGCGGGGAAGGGTTGGCCCGCTTGCCTTGGATCCGCCATCGTGACTTGGCGGACCACCTGGTGGCTTTGCTGAGCCACCTACGGGTGGAGAAGGCGCATCTGATGGGTTGCTCCTTCGGTTCCACTGTGGCTTTGGACGCGTTGTACCGATATCCAGGGCTTTTCGAGCGGGGGGTGCTGCAAGGCGGGTTCGCCCACCGGCCATTGAGCGCCTTGCAACGGTGGCTGGTACGGCTGGCTCGATTCGCCCGCCGTCCCATGATGAACCAGATGCCAAAGTATGAGGAATTTCTGCGCAAGGGGAACGGAGAGGGATTCGAGACGCGTGACCCCGCCTTTTGGGGTTACCTGGTCACCTCCGCCGGGCCCACACCGGTGAAGGCGGTCTGCCATCAAGCCCTGTGGCTGGACCAGGTGGATTTTCGGCCGCGATTGCCGGATATTCGCCATCCGGTCCTGCTGATCCAT